>JBEDNI010000130.1:3106-8655 GCA_041170685.1 Bacteroidota bacterium
CATGTGCCGTTGGCCTTTACGGCTGATAATCCAAAATTTGCCGGAAATCTTTATTGGTCGTTGAGCAATAATTTAAAATGGAATTATGGAAACAACATGGCAACTTCCTTGGTTGATTTTAGAAATTCCGGTAGTTTTTGTGAAAAATACAATAATACGAATACCGGTTTGGTAGCTAACCCCGAAATCATTGGATTAACTCAAACTCCGCCGGTATTATTTCCACTAAACAATCTACAGCTGAGCAATTACAAAACACAAAAAAACTCACCGTGTATCAATGCCGGCATTAATCTAAATGCTGCCTTAGGGTTAACTACCGGCAACTTAGATTTTTGGGGCAATCCTTTTAAGAATACTGATTCGATTGATATTGGCGCTTTTGAATATCAAACAACAACCAATTTCCACTTAGTACAAAACCTGTCTAATAAAATAACTATAAAGCCCAACCCGGCACCCTCCAATTCGGTAATATTAACAGCGCCTGAAAATACCCTTCCTGATAACATTACTTTAGTGGGTATTGATGGAAGAATTAAAAACAATGTAAGAGTAAATAAAATCAGTAAAACAATTTTTGAAATTGACATCAATAATATCCCCTCCGGAACTTACATCATTAAGTTAAATAACCGCAATCTGCAAAGACTGATGAGTGAACGTTTAATTATATTGCACTAAAACTCACTATCGGTAAATCATTTTGTGTTTCTTTGCCGCATGACTCCGCTGTCTGTGGTCATCATTACCAAAAACGAAGAAAACAACATCGGCGTATGTATTGAAGCGGTTCAGAAAATTGCCGATGAAATCTTAGTGCTGGACAGTTTTTCCACCGACAAAACGGAGCAGATTTGCCGTGATAATGGAGTTAGGTTTGAACAACATGAATTTCAAGGGCACATTCAGCAAAAGAACCGGGCTAAAGACCTGGCCCGTTATGTCTGGGTGCTAAGTTTGGATGCAGACGAAAAACCGGATGAGCTGTTACTACAAAATATAATAAAACTCAAGGAGCAGAATTTTCCCGGAAACATTGCAGGCTACAGCATGAACCGCCTCAATTTCTATTGCGGAAAACCCATAAAATCCTGCGGCTGGTATCCCGATACCAAATTGCGGCTTTGGAAAAAAGACTGCGGCGCCTGGACGGGCGTCAATCCCCATGACCGATTTGAACTTTTTAAGGGTCATACAGCAGCTCATCTTGAAGGTGATATTTTACACAACACCTACCCCACCAAAGCAGATATGATAAGGCAGGTGAACAAATTTGCCAACATCGCTGCAACTCATTTTGCTGAAAAACCATTGCCCTGGCTGACTGTTAAAATGATTTTTAGCCCTATCTTTAAATTTACGAAAAATTTTTGGATAAAACAAGGGTTTATGGATGGCAATGTCGGTTTTCAAATCTGTCTGTATCAGGCCTTGGAAGTCTTTCATAAATATCGGCTTGCCATCGCACTAAAATTGCGTTAAGATGAGTTTAATTTCCAACCACAGTGGCCTTTTCCCCGAAGCGGGCACTGACGAGGCCGGGCGGGGTTGCCTGGCAGGGCCTGTGGTTGCGGCAGCGGTCATCCTGCCTCCCGATTTTCAACACCCGTTATTAAACGATAGCAAACAGGTTTCCAAGAAACACCGCGATGAACTCAGATTGATTATTGAGAATACAGCCTTAAGCTGGGCTGTCGCCTATTGCAGTCCTGAGGAAATCGACAAAATCAACATACTGAATGCCAGTATCCTGGCCATGCATCGTGCACTCAATGGACTTACCGTAAAACCCAGATATATTCTGGTGGATGGAAATCGTTTCAAGCCATATGGCAACATTCCTCACAGCACCATGATTAAAGGTGATGCGCGATTTATCGCTATCGCTGCTGCCAGTATTCTGGCCAAAACCCACCGGGATGAATTCATGGAAAAACTACACCCTGATTTCCCTGCATACGGCTGGGATAAAAATGCAGGATATCCTACAGAAAAACATCGAGAGGCAATTGCTGCATTTGGGTCTACGCCCCATCACCGCAAAACATTTACCCTGCTGAAGTCTCAGATTACCCTTTTCCCATAATTTTAACAGGCAATTTTATAAAATTTTAGGGCTTACCACACCAATTGCCTTAATTTCGCAGTAACTCAGATGACTGATACTATTCTCATCCTTGACTTCGGCTCTCAATACACCCAACTGATTGCCAGGCGCATTCGCGAACTGAATGTATATTGCGAAATTCATCCCTTCAACCATTATCCCACACCTGGCCCTAACATAAAAGGTATTATACTTTCAGGCAGTCCGAGCTCTGTAAATGAACAAGACGCCCCTGACGTTGATATTCACTCGCTCCTTGCCCACGGCCCTGTTTTAGGGGTGTGTTACGGTGCCCAGCTTATGGCCAAAAAATTGGGTGGAGAAGTGGGGAAATCAGCCCATCGTGAGTATGGCCGCGCCATGTTAATTCAAACCGGAGAACCAAACCATTTACTGGAAGGACTCCAGTACGAAAGTCAGGTGTGGATGAGCCACAGCGACAGTATTTTAAAGGTACCCGAAGGCAGCACCATCATTGGCACAACTGCTTCCATTCCCGTAGCCGCATTTCAACTGGGCACACACACCCATGGCTACGGTATTCAATTTCATCCGGAGGTTTACCATAGTACCGAGGGCTCTGCCCTGTTATCCAACTTTGTTTATTCAATATGCGGTTGTTCCGGTGATTGGACTCCCGGCCATTTTATCGATGAAACCGTTCAGAAAATCAGGGATCAGGTTGGTAACGACACCGTAATTCTGGGACTAAGCGGCGGTGTAGACAGTTCTGTGGCTGCGCTCCTGCTGCATAAAGCCATAGGCTCTAAACTGCATTGTATTTTTATCAATAATGGTCTGCTCAGGAAAAATGAATACGACGATGTACTTAGGGCGTATGAGCAACTAAATCTTAATATACACGGCATTGATGCGTCGCAGCGTTTTTATAGTGCCATGGCGGGTGTTTCAGACCCGGAAACCAAGCGTAAAATCATTGGCAGGGTATTTGTCGAGGTATTCCAGGATGAATCTAAAAAAATTGAAAATGCCAGATGGCTTGCCCAAGGCACCATTTATCCTGATGTAATTGAAAGTGTGAGTGTGAAAGGACCTAGTGCTACCATCAAAAGTCACCACAACGTGGGTGGATTGCCCGAATCTTTGCATCTGGGTATTGTGGAACCTCTGCGCGCATTGTTTAAAGATGAGGTGCGCAGGGTGGGCAAAGCCCTTTCGCTTCCGGACGAAATACTAAACCGGCATCCATTCCCCGGCCCGGGTCTCGGTATTCGCATTATTGGCGACATTACAGAAGAAAAAGTGAGATTGCTGCAGGAAGCTGATTACATTTACTTGGAAAAGCTTAAAGAATACGGCTGGTATGATCAAATATGGCAGGCGGGAACCATCCTCCTTCCCATACAGAGTGTAGGAGTAATGGGAGATGAACGAACCTACGAGCAAGTTGTGGCACTCCGTGCAGTAAGCAGCACAGACGGTATGACTGCCGACTGGGTGCATATTCCCTATGAAATACTCGCAGACATCAGCAATAGTATCATCAATCGCGTAAAAGGAATCAACCGCGTGGTTTACGATATCAGTTCCAAACCACCGGCTACCATTGAATGGGAATGATCAGGATGATTTTTTATAGGACGATGTGGATTTTATTGATGTTTTCATCAATGCAGTCCGTATTGGCCCAGAATCATCATAAAAAGAAATATAAAATTGCTTTGGTACTTCCTTTTAAATCTTCAGGCAATCACAGTGCCGTCGGTGAAGCCATGTTGGATTATTATCAGGGATTTGTGATGGGCGCCCAAGTGCTGGAAGCAGAAGGGTTTAAAGCTGAAATTTCTGTTTTTGACAGCGAAAAGGACAGTGCAGCACTTGAAACACTGTTGCAAAGCGGAGCACTCGATAACCATAACATCGTTGTAGGTCCTGTTTATACAGATAACTTAGCACCTGTGGAAGCGTATTGCTCAACTAAGGGAATAACCTTGGTATCGCCCCTTAAATACTATAAACCGGCAAATACTGGAGTGGGTGTTGTAAATTTTTTCACTCCGGATAGCCTTCGTGTACTTGCCACTTTTGAAAAAGCTGTTCAAATTTTTCCTAAGCATCGCTTTTATGTGATTTCCGATGCAGGCCCACGTTCCAAAAGTGAGGTCACTCGGATTAGAAATACCGCTCGCAAACTGGGTTTCAGTCAAATAAAATTTGCAACCCTAAGTAATGGAAAATTGTCCATTCCTGTAAATAGAAACGACAGCGTAATTCTGTTTAACACCATTGAAAAAATCAGTATTAAACCAGAACTGGAAAAACTAATTAAAAACAAGAAAAACAGCTTTGTTATCGCCCATCACGACTGGCATAGCAGTTACAGAACCATTGTAAATAAAGACGAACAGACACTTCTATACCCTGAAGTTACAGTTAATACACCCGGTGATACCTCCATGCTGGAATTTGAAAACCTATATTACGAATCCTACTACAGCGATCCCAGTAAGTATGCTTTCATTGGCTATGATCAGGCGCTATACATGGGATATGGGCTTATGGCGTTCGGTGATTCATTTGTGAGTAAAACCCTCAATATGGATTATCGTGGTTATATTAATCACATCAAACTCAAACAGCACGGTGATGAAATCATTAATTTTGGCCTTCATTTCATACGACTGAATGAGGGCATCCGGGAGGAAATTGAACCCTGAACAACCTTAAAAACAGATTGCGAATTGCAGCCGGACTGTTGTCTGAGTATCAGTTCAAACAGCCATTTTCACTCTGGTTACAGGATATTTTTCGGCAACACAAGCATTTTGGCAGCAAAGACCGACGGTTTTATAGGGATGCATTTTATGCTTTTTGGAAACTTGGTAATTTCGGACATTCCTTTAGTGTAGAGCAGCGCCTGTTAGCCGGGCTGTTGAGGATTTATCCGAATGATCAAAATTTGGAAGAACTCGTACCTGAATTGTTTTCCAAACTTACATCTTCCGCAGGATTTCATGATATTGAAAGATTTGCCGAACAGAAATGGAATCCTTACGGGGCATTCGATTCCCAAATTTCCCCCAATGTAAAAACGCCTTTACTCAATCACTGGTTTGGTAAGCAGGCACCTGTATGGCTAAAATTCAATTCCCGTTTCAAAACTGAACTATGGGATTTTTTGACGCATAAAGGCATCACCTTTGAAGAATTTGGGGCCAATAGCTTAAAAGTAAGTAGCGGCAATTTAGAGGATGCCGTTTTTCGCGGCTGGTGCCGGATTCAGGATTTGGGCAGTCAGGAATCTCTTGAAACAGAAATAGTAAGCCGTGCTTCATTGGTTTGGGATACCTGTTGTGGAGCCGGTGGAAAGTCGCTTCTGTTTTCTGATTTGAATCCTGATGCTACTTTATATATTTCCGATAGCCGTTCGCAGATGATCCACAACGCGTTACAGCGATTTTCCATTGAAGGCAAGGCC
>JBEDNI010000131.1:0-5440 GCA_041170685.1 Bacteroidota bacterium
GAACCTGCATATCCGCGAACATGTAGCCATAAATCCTGTTTACCGGCCAGCCTAAGCATGCTGTCATTGTCTGTTGCACTTTTACCAATCCAGATCTCAAATTCATCAATCACAACTGTTTTGTAGGGCTTACTCTCCGGTTGTTTAGGTGCCTGCGCAACATTGGGTTGCCTACCATAACCCATTCCATCGGATTCTGCAATTCTTTTGAGTTCGGACTCAGCAGCCATTAGGGATGTACGTGTGTTTTCCAGATTTTGCAGTAGATGAGCCTTTTCCAGTCCCTCGTTTTTGGCTTTGCGATAAAAACGCTCTGCATTTTCTGCCGCATCCAATTCCGGATTGAGTTTAATCCGTATGGGTTTTTGAGTATAAAAATCCTGTAGCAGCGCCGTTCCTACCCCTTTTTTTATCTGGTGTGCATGTGCCAAAACAATGTCGCCCAGCTCTTTGTAGCTTCTTCTTTCCTCTATTTCAGCGAGCTGTTTTTCCAATTTATGGAGTCTGGCATTGTGCATGACTATTTTTTGCTTCCAGTGGGTTTCCCAGTGTTTTTTGGATTCATCCCTACGTTTATTTCTTACAAATTCTCCTGCATAGGCAAACAATCCTAATGCACCGTTTCCCAATGGATTTCTACCCGCTGCCGGTTCTGTAAATAATTTGGAATTGTGAGCAAAAATGCTTATATTATGTATGCCGGAACAATCGATTGACCGAGCATCAGCCAATAAAGCCGCCACATTCAAATCCCGATCAGATTTTATGGAAAGTCGAAACATGGAAGTGGGCTTGGGTGCCTCGTTTTCACATAGCAAAACATTGCCCATGCGTCCAAAACCTTTGATGATCAGTCGTTTATTATCTGAGAAGTTCATCAAAATCAGCCGTTCATTGTCAAATACAACCACATCCAGCACGGTTGCACCCTGAATGGATTTAAACTGACTAATGGCTTTTTTTCCAGCTTGCAGGGGTTGTGTTGGTTTGATGAAGTAGATATTTCCATCCACAAACTGAATCAGGCATTGAAATACGGTTTTCTCCACCGTTTTGAATTCCAGTATCAGTGCATCTTTATGGGTGCTGAATGCATCAGTCAGTATACCCCCACTCAGGCATTGCCTGAGATAACAGCCAATAATCTGGAAGGTGAGGGCTGATGAGTATTGCATACAAAGGCAAAATTACGATGATACACCATTGAATGGACCGATAGTGCCTCAAAATTCGAGGCAATAGGGTGGTGCCGTTTTTCCGGTTAGCGCGAAAGTTTTAAAATCTTGAGGGATCCTTTAGTTACCATCAGAAATACGATACTTCCAATCAGAATGTCTGGGTAGGGAGAATGTGTTAGATATACCAATAAAGCTGCCGCCGGAAACCTGACTTAATGAAACATTAGTTCTTTGGCCTCAATAACAATATGCTGCCTTTATCTTGCCTATTCGGAGTTTTTCTTCCCTTGAATTTAATGCGGTAAGCATAAACACCTTCAGGGCAGAGGGTGCCGTTGTAAGTTCCGTCCCAATATTGTGACGCGTTGGCACTTTTAAATACAATCTGTCCCCAACGGTTATAAATGAGCATTTCAAACTCGGTTGCTCCAATTACCACTGACTCAAGCTTATCGTTAAAGCCGTCATTATTGGGAGTAAAAGCATTGGGTATGTAGTAGATTACGGTGTCGCGATAGCAATATTCTGCCTCTGTACTGTCAGTGCACCCCCCTGCATTTTGCACCACAAGTTTTACACGGTACCGGTTCTTCTCGCCGCTGTAGAAGTGCTTTGGACTCATTCCCGGATCAAAAGGTTCGCTGCTGCCGTCACCCCAGTACCATGTGCCGGTTTCTGCACCTATGCAATTGTTGAAAATTCTCAAGTTGGGGTAAATTGGACTCAGGCAGGCAGCACCATTGGGTATGCTGCCAATAAATGCTGCAGTAATGGCTTTGAAACCCGGAATTTCAATAGTGGTATCCACAATACAGCCTGTTTTTAGATTGACGGCCGTCACCCTATATTGATTGCCACTCAGCGCATTCAATGAATCACCGATATAGGCCGGGCTCAAATCCCAGGTAAAACGATAGGGCCCGGCGTCTTTCATACGGAGTTTAACCCACCCTTTTTGACCGAAGCAAACCGGAGGGGAGGTGGTAGCTGTAAAATAGGGCTTAGAATGCCTGTAAATAGGCACAGCTGCTGTTGCAGGCTCACTGCACCCATCGGTAACAACTACATTGTAAACGGTGGTTGTAAGGGGGCTTACAAACGTTCCGTTGCCTGTTTGTCCGTTGCTCCATGCAAATGAATATGAAAACTTATCACCGCCGGTGGCTGATGCGCGCAACCATACAATTTCACCCGGACAAATGGTATCGATTGGAGGATTTACCCTGACCTTCAGGGTGTCAATCACGGTAACATTTAAGGTTGTGGACGCTGTGCAGGCGCCTGACACCAAGGTGTAGGTTAGCGTATGGTTGCCGCTGCCGGACAAAAAGGGGTTAAATTGATTGCCGGAGACCCCATTCCCGGAAAACAATCCACCGGGAATATTGGCAGTGAGTAAGTATGAGGTGTTTTTGAAACAAAAATCGGTAACCGGATTCACAAACCACAGGGAAGGAGCTGCATCTACCCTTACAGAGAAATTAACAGTACAGCCCCATTTGTTTCGGAATGTGATAATATGGTTTCCGGCGCCGGCTACTGCCGGGTTAAATGTGCCGAGAATGGCATTGGTTATGCCTTTTCCGCTAAAACTTCCTCCCGTTTCACCTGCACGGCAATTGAAAGCCGCAGTGTTAATACAAACAGCCGTATCGGCCTGGGCTGTAGGACGCGGTCTTACGAAGGCATTAAGGGTATCATTACATCCATTTTTATGATATACCAGCTTATGATGACCAAAGCCGGCCAGGGCTGCAGTAAAGCCATTCACACCCGTAATGCCCGGTCCTGTCCAATATCCGCCGTCAGGGCTTAAACCCAGCAAGGCATTGTTCAGGAAGCGTAGAGGGTTTTCTATGCAGAAAAACTGGGTATCTTTTTTATTGATTCTGGTAGGAATCAAATGTACAAATTTCCGGTCTAAACACACACCGTTGCGAAGGGTGAGGGTGTCGATATAGGTGGCTTTACCCAGGGTGAAAAAGAAGGAAGGGTCGTAGTTAGGTGAGCCGGGAGATACTATTCCTTTGCCTGTCCAGGTGTAGTTGGCAGAAGGCCTGAAATTGGCCAGTATTTTCATTCCTGCAGCGGGGCAGAATGTGTCATTAGGGCCGGCTTCACTGGGTAGCACTGTCAAACGGGTGGTGTCTTTGCATCCGCCGCCATTCCAGATAATTAACTTGGTTCCTGCACCACCGGTCTGGCTGGGATTGTACCATCCCCAGTAAGAATTGGTTAAACCCACAAACCAGTTGGGATAGATACCTTTGGGTGAAAATGTTAGCGTATCTGAGGTCCTGGACTCGCAGGTGGTATCAAATTTAGGAATCACCATGTTTTCTACACGGATGGTTTTGACACTTTTACACCCTTTCCAGGTATACGTATCCTGATAGATTCCGGGAACGTCCGGATTAAAAATTCCGGCAGAGGTAATTTTAGGACCGCTCCAGGTGCCGCCCAAAGGGCCATACCACCAAACTGCCTGTGGTGGTTTTCCCGGGCAAAAAACGTTTTCCAGGTTCCAAGGCCCCACGCTGTTTACCATTACAGTATCTGCACAACTGCCTATTTTATACCATACTTTATTTTGCCCCCACAAAGTGGACGGTTTAAACTCACCTGAAAGCGAATTGACAATGCCGGAACCGTACCAACGCCCACCGGCCGGGGAAGCCCTCAGGAAAATATTAGGACCGTAATAACATATTTCCGTATCAGCCATGGCAACGGGTGGATCCAAAACCACAATGTTAACGGTATCTGAGGAGGGAATGGACGATCCGTCTGTAACCCTGAGTATGTATTGCGTATTGACGGTAGGACAAACTCGGTGTGGTCCGGCCCCAGAGAGTACAGGTGACCATGTGTATACATATCTTGCTGGATTTCCGCCACTTACAGTGGACCTTAGATAGGTGCAGCTACCCTTGCAAATGGTATCAGAATCTGCTTTAAGTAATACTTTAAGAGGACAGTCAGAAACACTGAATATCAATTTACTTTGCGTTAGATATACACTATCACAAAAGTCTTTCCAATACACGTTCAATTGGAATGTGTAGTTGCCGTTTAAAAATAACGGACCATTGGTGTTCACAGTAAAGATAGTGGCCTTACCTCCAGAACAATTATCAGGGGTAATGGACGTTATTCCCACTGCTCCGAATGGACCAGTTAGTGAACCCAGTATAGTTTTAATACTATCGCAGGGAATACCGCGGTTACTATTTACTTTAAATGAGGTAGCATTACATTTTACGGTTCCATTGAGCGTAAAGACCGGGGTAGGCGGCGGGATGATGGTAGTAATGATATCGGCTTCCCAGCCATAGCAGGCAACGCTTTTGTCAGATTTGAAATGAATGGTAATAAAACTGTCCTTACTAATGATGGTGCCAGGTCCCTTGCTTCCGGTCCATCTGCCGATTAATGGAGCAAATGTGTCTTTACCATCGAAAATGCTGAGTACGTCATTATCTTTTTCTATACAGAAAGATTTGAATTTCAGGGTGATACTCTTTGCGCCGGGAACACTCAATGTGAGTGTGTAATTTTCATTATGATCATAATCCCCTTTGGTTTTTCCTTTTTCACTGTCCTTAAAAACGCCTTTGCAAACCCTCACACGCCCGTTTTGCATGAAAACTTCGGTCTGCGCTGCCAAAAATTGCATCGAACAGAGTAATAGCAGAGTGAAGGTAAGCTTTTTGCGCATCAACGTGTTATGATAACTTCCGGTGTTTTGATGGGATTACTCCAGTTACCCGCCCTGTCCTGAATTCGAACGGTGAAAGAGGTAGTTTCCATATTGCCTGTGCCTAAAAGAAAAACGTTCCTAAGGTTCATCGTCATTTGACCTTTAATGCGGATCTTCTCGCCAACAGGTGCCATAGGAGGAACGTAGTAATAATCCGGCTTGGCAAGTCGTTCGTCCTGAACTTCCAGACTGTTGATGTCGGCATTGTCATTTCCCAGATCACCGTCTCCATCCTCATAGGTAAAGGTAATCTTGAGTGAATCTGCAAACTGTATAACCTGTGTGGGGGCTATTTTTACCAATGCGATTCGTGGAACGGGGTTTCCGGTAGTATTGAGTATTTCCTTACAGCTATTTAACAAAGGAAACAACAGCAACAATGATATGCCGGTAATTATAATCCTCATGGTATTCTCAGGGCAAAATATTTTTTAAGGAAAAACATGCTGTTTGTATTTGGCAGCTGATAATCGGTATTGATGTTGTCACTGCAAGTAATCCG
>JBEDNI010000132.1:0-5389 GCA_041170685.1 Bacteroidota bacterium
CTCCAATATTAATGGATGCATTGATAGTTCGATGCAATTAATTCGTGTTTCGGATTTTTTAAAGGTATATATACCTAGTGCTGTTGGCCGCGAACAACAAAATAAAATTTTTAAACCGCTGGTGCTTAATGGAGTTTTAGAGAACATGGTGATATATTCCCGTTGGGGCGAGAAATTGGCCGAAGGTATATCGTTCAATCCAGAGAATTATCCTAGTATTGAGGTGTTTGTATATCGCATTGTCATCCGCGATAATGACGGAAAACGACACTATTACTCCGGTACAGTCAACACCCTCCATTGACTGGTTTGTCATGGTCATGAGCTGCTGTGCAGGAATATATATCCAAAAGCCGTGTGGTTGGCGGCCCCACCAACCATCATTGGGGGCTTGCCTCGTTATGTCGCACCTACGGCGCTCGTTGTATTCTTGATGGCATTTTCTACTAAAATGCCGCTCCTACGGAGCTAATACCCATGCCAATCCATTAGTTGTAAGGTCTGCATTTACACCAAGCAGGGTACATTAAGCCCCGTGGGGGCGAAATATTACTAACCCTGCTCGCTCACGAGCCCTCAGCGCCGTAGGTGCGGTATAAAATACCTGCTATAATGGATTTCTTTGGGTTTATAACTACCGCAATTCCCACAGCCCCACATTTTCCACGTGGTGGGTGTGGGGGAACATGTCTACCGGCTGAACCTTCACCAGGCGGTATTTTTCATCCAGCAGTTTGGCATCGCGGGCCTGGGTAGCCGGGTTGCAGCTCACATACACAATGCGCGGCGGTTCGGTTTCCAGTATGCGTTTCACCACATCGGGGTGCATTCCGTCGCGGGGCGGGTCGGTTATGAGTACATCGGGTTTTCCATGCGCCGCAATGAATGCTGTCGTAAGGATTTCCTTCATGTCGCCCGCATAAAATTGCAGGTGTTCCATGCCATTGATTTTCATGTTTTCTTTGGCATCCATGATGGCTTCGGGCACATATTCTATGCCTATCACTTCGCGGGCTTTATCGGCCACATACAGGGCGATGCTGCCGGTTCCTGTGTATAGGTCATACACCAGCTCGTTGCCGTTTAATCCTGCAAATTCTTTGGTAATGCTATACAGCACTTCGGCCTGCTCGGTGTTGGTCTGAAAAAAGCTTTGTGGCCTGATTTTGAAATGCAGTCCGCCTAGTTCTTCTATCAAATGGTCGTTGCCATGGTAGCACTGAACCGTTAAATCCTGCAGGGTGTCGTTCTTTTTGGTATTGATGACATACACCAGCGAGGTAACCTGCGGAAACGTATCTTTAATATTGTCCAGCAGCGCCTTGATTTTGGGCTCATCATTTTCGAAAAAGCTCAGCAGCACCATCCATTCTCCTTTGCGGTTGCAGCGCAGCATAAGGTTGCGCATGAGACCCTGCTGGGCGATTAAATCGTAGTAGGAATAGCCGTTTTGATTACAGTACGTTTTAATATGACAATTTATGTCATTGACAAAATTTGTCATTAAATGGCATTCCTCAATGTCCATTACTTTATCAAACCTGCCGGGTATATGGAACCCCAGCGCATTCGGCCTGGTATCTGCGTTTGGGTCGAACGTGGTTACCCAGCCGCGGTTGCTGAAGGTAAGATCCAGTTTGTTGCGGTATTCACGCGTTTTTCCAGAGCCCAAAATGGGCAGCACTTCAAAACCGGAGAGCCCGGCCAGCCGTTCAAAGGCATCAATTACCTGCTGTTGTTTGAATGCCAGTTGCTCCTTGTAATCCAGGTGTTGCCACTTGCAGCCACCGCAGGTCTGATAGTGTTTGCAGAAGGGTTCTACGCGTTTGTCGGAGGCCTTGTGCAACTTAACGATGCGGCCTTCCTGGTAGTTTCTTTTCTTGGCCACCACCTGCACATCGGCAACATCACCGGGGGCAGCAAATTTTACAAACACCACCTGATTTTCCGTTCGGGCTATGCAGTTTCCTTCTGCCACTGCTGCCTGTATTTCCAGGTTTTCAATAAGGCGAATTTTTTTGAATTTCCGTCTCATTTGGCGGCTTTTTTCGCTTTGATTTGGTTGAGAATCTGCATAAATGCAGCAGGTTCGTGGTAGCCGGCAAGGGAATATCGTTCTTCGGATTTGCCCGGTTGCAGCCAGAAGTAAGAGGTAGGGAACCCGAATCGTTTGCCATAACCCAGCCACAGGTATAGTTCGGCATTATTCATAACGGTATCGCCAAAACGGAACGTAGCATCCACTTCAGGATTCATTTTAACGGGAACAAAATGGGTATTGATTTCCGCAATCACTGCCGAATCGGTAAAGGTTTCTTTGTCCATCACCTTGCACCAGTAGCACCAGGTGGTGTACATGTCTACCAGGATAATTTTATTTTCAGCTACGGCTTTTTTGTAGCCGGTTTCAAAGTCAAGCCACACAAGGGTTTTGGGTGGCACAGGTGTGCTGCGTTCTGTTTTGGGTGAGCTCAGCGCAATGCTGGCTGGTGTTGCAGTTGTGCTGTCGCTTACCGGTGCAGGTTCTTTAACGGCAACAGCTGTCTGGGTTTTGCAGGCGCACAGGGCAATGGCGATATAAATTACTGTTTTTTTCAAGCAATCATAGATTTGGTTTTCATGCTGATATCCAGACTTTTCACCGAATGGGTGAGGGCACCGAGTGAAATAAAATCAACGCCTGTGGCTGCGTAGTCGCGAAGGTTTTCGGCATTTATACCACCTGATGCCTCGGTTTCACAACGGCCTGCTATCCAGTCTACCGCTTCTTTGCAGGCATCAGGGGTAAAATTATCCAGCATAATGCGGTCTACTTTCCCGATTTCAAGGGCTTCTCTCACTTCATCCATGTTGCGGGTTTCTACCTCAATTTTCAGCGATTTGTTGTGTTTTTGCAGGTAATCAACCGTGCGGTTTACTGCAGAGGTGATGCCTCCTGAACAATCCACGTGGTTGTCTTTCAGCATGATCATGTCATACAGCCCGATGCGGTGATTTTCTCCGCCACCGGTTTTTACGGCCCATTTTTCCAGCAACCGCAGACCGGGTGTGGTTTTGCGTGTATCCAGGATTTTAGCTTTGTAACCTTCGGTTAATGTTACCATCGCAGCGGTTTGCGTGGCAATACCGGAAAGGCGCTGCATAAAATTGAGCAATAGCCGTTCTGCCAGTAGCAGACTGTGTACGGATCCTGTGGCCTCTGCCAGCAGGGTTCCCTTTGTAAGGTGTTCTCCATCCCTGTGGTAGGGTGTAAAAACGATAGAAGGATCAATTACCTTGAGTATGGTACGGGCCAGTTCCATGCCCGCGATCACGCCTGTTTCTTTTAGTAAAAGCCGCGAATGGCCTTGTGTTCCCGCAGGAATACTGGCCAGTGAGGAGTGGTCACCATCGCCGCAATCTTCCTGAATGCAGGTTTTAATAAAAGCAATAAGTTCCGGGCTGTTAAAATCCATTCCGGCAAAGTTCAGTGTTATTTCTCAATTTTCAGTTCGTGAATACTTATGGCCTTGCCGCTGCCGCGATAAAACACGGTTGTTTTATATTCGCCTGACCGGGTGGTGAGGGCAATCACCAGAAAGTGCGCGCCGTTTTCACTTTTACCCTGTTGCAAGGATTTGGCTTTAACGGCTGTATTCTGTTCAAAGAATCCGGAAAGAATCATTTTTGCCTGACTTTTGCTGTAAACCCCTTGTTTTCCGGGGGTGGTCAGTTGCACGCTGGCACTGAAGTAAGCGGCAATTTCTTCTGATTTACCTTCTCCAAAAAGGCGTGTGAGCCGGTTGGCATCTTCGGCGGGTCTTGCGGTAAAGGATGTTAAAAAGGTGGCAACAGCGGCAAAAATCGGGGGCAACATTGGTTAAATTGTTGCCAATATTATGCCAAAAACAGTGGTTTACAAAAAGAAAGGGCCCCACTTGAGGCCCTTTCCCTATAATTTTTAAAAGAATGTTAATTTTTAACCACTTTCAAGGCTGCATGCGCCTGGTTTCCTTTGGCATAAAACATGTACGCACCCACGGGTAGGTGGCCCATATTGAGCTGTAAGGTTGCATTTGCTGTATTGCCTTCCATGATAACCGCACCGGTGATATCCATAAGCAGCCATGATACATTTTGGGATTTAAATGCCTCCAGATTAATGATGCTGTGTTGGCTGCTAGGATTGGGCATGGCAGTCATTTGCAGGGTTTGAATGGCAGGTTTTACCGAGCTGAATTTGTTACAATCACCGCTGGACACATATCCCATATTTTTGAAGTCGATATAGCAGGCCCAGTTGGGGTTATCAATAAAGGGGTTGCGGCTGTTTTGTTTGAATGCAGCATACTCCTGTCTTGCCATTTCAAATTTATCGGGTGGGAATTGGTTGTTCCAGCGTTTTAACACTTGTTGGTCCTGTAAATCGTTGATGAACTGGTTGGAGGTGGGCAGGGTAAAGGGCTTGGATGCTGTGTGGTAGGCCGCACATAGGTAGAAACAGGCGCGAGCCATCATGCCTTTAACGCGATTGGGTGGTTCATAGGCCAGATTGCCTGCACTGTCTGTACCATATTTACCTTCTAGAAACTGGAATGTAACGGTTTTAAGGTTGTTGTAAGGCACATTACTCCTTACGGCATTGGCACTGTTTTGATGAACGGGGAAAAGGGCGTAAAAATCGGTTCCGCAGGCACTATCGGTGGCTGCACTGGAGGGGATGGGCATCCAGCTTCGTGGATAGGCATGTTCACGGCTCATGGTATCCCAAATGATGGGGGGCGTAAACAGGTGCTTGTAACCTGAATAAGTGCAGGTTAGTACGCGCTTTCCACCCGTTGTGTCATAGGCGGCAAATTCTTCTACCATGGTGGTTCCATAGTTGGAGTAGTAGATTTGAAAATGGTTGCTTCTGAGTTTGGTGCGCAGCTTTGAAATAAATTGGGTATCGGTAGGGCTTATGCCTGTATAGTAGCTCCCTGCATTCAATCCAGGGGTTGTTACTTTATCTGTGGCAAATCCTGATTGGTTGTAGTTGATATACTGGCCATATCCGTTCCATGCGAAAGCTTTTACATGGTAAGTGGTATTGGCAATAATCTGATCAATTCTGTAATCGCCGGAAATTCCGTTGCCAATAACCTTGGCTTTGCCAATGTAAGAACCTTTTTCGTAGGCCATGCCGTCGGCGGGGCTCTCGGTGATGCTGTCTTTGGATGCCAGGATTAGGATTTTTTCCGCGTTGGTAACACCGGCATTAACTTTCAGTTGCCATGCACGCACAGTAGAGAAATTAAGTGAGGGAACGGCAGTGGGTTCAGACGCGTAATTGCCACTGATGGCATGTATATTAAGTGTATAAGTGTTATTACCAACGCCATCGTTGCTGTATATCTTCATGGTGGCTTTG
>JBEDNI010000133.1:0-7402 GCA_041170685.1 Bacteroidota bacterium
TGCAGACCCTGTTCATACGTATAATGTAACGAACTCATTTGCACCGAATGTAACGCTCAAGGTTACGGTAGGGGCATGCGAATCGGTGGTGAAGAAGCCCCTGCAGGTGTATGAACTGCCCAACTGTAACTTCACGGTAACCGATGACTGGACACCCGGCGATGGCTACAGGACGATAAAAGTACAGGCGGCCAATACGGGCTATCCGTTCTATCGCTTCAAGTTCTCTGATGGAGGATCGATTAACGCAGCAAGCGGCGTGTATCAGTTCCCATACGAGGGAGACTTTGACATCACGCTTTACACCCGTAATGCGGCAGATTGCGAATGCAACAAGACGATCGTTAAGTCGGTTCGCAATAGCATGGGTACCACAGGCATAGGCGAAGGCAAGATTAAACTGTATCCGAACCCCAGCAATGGTTTGGTGAATGTAGAATCGGGCAGCCGTATACAGAAGATATCGGTATACAATGTGTTGGGCGAAGCAGTAGAAGCGTCAGTAATGCTGAAGGGCAATCAGGCAGAAATGCGGATGCAGAATCTGGCTGAGGGTGTTTACCTGGTAAAAATCACCACCGAACAGGGCGTGGTTACCCGCAGCGTAAGCATCAACCGCTAAGCAAACTAAATTTTTAATAATCGAAAGCCCTGCCTTGTCGCAGGGCTTTCTTTTTTGTTACTTTGAATCCAAGCATCATGATAAGAACCGATATTGCAGACTTACGAAAAGAATATACCCGGGCGTTTTTAAATCCCCAGGACCTGCCTGAAAATCCGTTACAGGCATTTTCGAACTGGTTTGACTTTGCCATGCATGAAAATGTATATGAGCCCAATGCCATGGTGCTTTCCACAGTTTCTGGCAATAGACCATCTTCAAGGGTGGTACTGTTGAAGGGCATTTCTGAGGGTGGATTGGTTTTTTACACCAATTACAATAGCAAAAAGGGCCGGGAGTTACTGGAAAATCCCTTTGCATGCCTCAACTTTCACTGGGCCCAGCTGGAGCGGCAGGTTAGAATAGAAGGGAAGGTGGAAAAAGTAACGGCTCAGGAGAGTGACGTTTATTTTCAAAGTCGCCCGCGTTTGAGTCAGGCAGGTGCTGTAGTGTCAAATCAAAGCAGTATTATTGAATCGCGTGACGAACTTGATGAAGCCATGAAACAGCTGATGGATGAAGAAAATAACGAGCTGTTGGTTCGCCCTTTGCACTGGGGTGGCTTTAGATTAATCCCTGACTATCTGGAATTTTGGCAGGGCAGGCCGGGAAGGGTACATGACCGAATTGCTTATTCTCAATCTGCAGACGGTAGCTGGTCCAAACGTAGATTAAGTCCGTAAAAAAAAGGCCCGAGATGGGCCTTTCTGAGTATGTTTTTGAGGTTGTGTATCCTATTAAAACGTTGCAATCAAGTGTTAGGTTCTTTAAAATTCTCCATCAGTTCTGCCGCTATACCGGTAAAGCTGAAACCTCCATCATGAAACAGGTTTTGCATGGTTACCATGCGGGTGTAGTCACTAAACATGGAAACACAGTAATCTGCACAGCTTTTGGCATCAGCATTACCTAATGGGCTCATGGTGTCGGCATAGTTGAAGAATGCGTCAAAACCACCTACACCGCTGCCGGCTGTGGTTTTGGTGGGACTTTGAGAAATGGTGTTTACGCGTACTTTTTTGTGTTTTCCGAAGTGATAACCAAAACTGCGCGCAATGCTTTCCAGTAAAGATTTTGCCTCTGCCATTTCACTGTAATCCGGAAATACACGCTGGGCTGCGATGTAAGTCAGGCCCACAATGCTGCCCCATTCTGCCATGGCGTCCTGTTTCCACAAGGTTTGCATCAGGCGGTGAAACGACATCGCAGAGATGTCCAATGTCTGATGCATGTAATCATAATTAAGTTCGGTGTAGGGGATTTTCTTACGAACATTTAAGCTCATGCCCACACTGTGAAGCACGAAATCCAGTTTTCCACCCAGTTTTTCCATACTTTGACTAACCAATATTTCAAGGTCTTCCATTTTGGTTACATCTGCATAAATGAGTGGTGCATTCAGTTTGTTGGCCAGTTCTTCGGTTTGTCCCACACGCGCTGCCACAGGTGCATTGGTCAGAACAATTTGAGCCCCCTCGGCATGGCAACGCTCTGCCACCTGCCAGGCGATCGAATTTTCATTGAGTGCGCCAAAAACAATACCGCGCTTGCCTTTTAAAATTTGATTTCCCATAATGATGGGCCAAAGGTAAAACATTTATCCGAATTACACATTTAGGGCCTCTTTGTATTCGCTTTAAGAGTCTGAAAGTGAGATGATTTATACAAAAGGTCGGAAAATTAATCACTGATGTCTTTGTTTTTTAAGATCTATTGAATTAGTTTTACATTATGAAGCATAAATACGCATTGTTGTTTGTTTGTTTGCTAGGACTTGATCTTCAGGCCCAGTTTCAATCTCCGGGCGGTCCCAAAATCCTATCAAATCTGGTTGAAAACAAACCATTTGAAATACTTAGAAGAAGTGCTTCAAAGCCAACTGCGTGTAAAACAGATACGAGTTATTTCGTGCAGTATGGCAACAAAGGTTATCGATTTGTTACCCTGAGGAGTGGAAGCAGTCTTGGGCAATTTTATGGGGCTCCTCAGGAACTTACCATTTCAGGATTTCGCCTGTTTGCCGTTGCCAATTCGGTAAGCCCGGCGCGTCCAGTTTTCATAAAACTAAGATGTCACTTGTACAAAGCAGGCGCCGATTCTTTGCCTACCGGTCTTCCCTTAGCGAGCGATACGGTTACAGTAGATACCATCATGAGGTCAAATGTTTTCCTTACGGATGTGCAATTTGACGCCAAATTTAAAAAACCGGTAACCCTCAATTACAATTATATTCTTGTAGTGGATTGTGATAGCACTACAGTGACTGCAAGCATGATTACCAGTGACTGGACGTTGGGTGACGGGCGTAAACGAAACCTTGGTTGTGGCAGCGTCAGTGGCAAGTGGTATCGAAATTTACAGCTAACTGTAGGCGGAGCTACATTCGATGCAGATGCACAGCTGTTGCCGTTTGTTAAATACAATTTTGGTACAGATTTTACCATCAACAATAACTGTTACCCCACTTTAGACACAGTCCGTTTTCAAAACCAGCTCAAGAATAATGTATCGGGGCACCCATACTATAATTATTACAGTTACCTTAATCTAAACCAGTTCTCGCACCGATGGTCTTATGACGGAAGTTTTGCGAGTACCTATGTGGTTGATGGCAAGTTTAAGCCCGCCACCAAGAAAAATTTTGAGGTGCGGCTGATTTCCATGGTCTATCAGTACAGGTCAGGAACGTGCTATGATACAAGCGTGAAAACAGTGTATTTCAAGCCCGCGAATCCAACATTAAAAAGGGCTGCCAATCTGTGCCGTGGAGATACAGGCAGCATTGATGTTACATCAGATCCCGGAGTGGTAATTAAATGGTACCGAAAACTCAATGACACTGCCTTTTATACAGGCAGCAGCTATCCTGTCATCAATGCCCAGAACAACGATTCATTTTGGGTTAGGGCAGAAAATGGACCCTGCAATTCGGGATATGTGAAGATTAATGTAACAGTAAACGATTACCCCAACGACCCTACCACCCAGGATGCCTATGTTTGTCTGGGTGCGGCAGCCAATTTACAGGCAAAAACCAATGTAGGCCAAATTGATTGGTTTACCCAGATGACAGGTGGGAAAAGCGTACTCACAGGTAATATTTTTCAGTCTGCTGCCCTGTTTTCCGACACTTCATTTTATGTGCAGGCAAACAACAAAGGATGTCTGAACAAAGGTGGCCGGATTAAGGTCACAGCATTTGTGAGCAATAATTACGCACCGCAGAAACCGGATGTTGTGTCTGATACATTCGCCTGTTATAGTGCCGGTCAGTCCTTTACCCTTAGTGCTTCGGGAAATGACACCCTTCGTTGGTATAATCAACCCATAGGTGGTACCCCCATTGCTTTTGGCAGAGATTATACATTTGTGCCTTCAGGCCGTGGAACCTACGATTATTTTGTAGAAGTGTGGAATGGTATCTGTGCCAGCAGCCGTGAGCATTCTACCCTTTATGTATATCTGCCCCCGACAATTTCTGGTAAAACCAATCCCACGGTTTGTTTTGGTGATTCGGTTTCGTTTGCTGTTGGTTTGCCATGGGGAACCCTCCAATGGTATGATCAGTCTGATTTGCAGGTGCCGGTTTATACAGGCACGAATCCTGTTTTTCAAAATCTGCAATCCAACAAAACCTATTACCTCAAGGTATCGGAAGAACAATGTCAGGCCACTAATTTTGACAGTGTTAAAGTCACCGTGAACGTGCCTCCCGTACCTTCACTGGTAAAATCAGACCCCGTTTGCTCCAAAGGTGAAGGGATGTTTCAGGTTACTGTGGCCGGTGGCAATGTTTGGTGGTACTATGAGGATACTTCTTCCGCATCGTTTTCTAAGGGAAATCAGATTGTAACCGGACCATTGTTGTCTCCCGTTACGTATTTTTATGCCACAGAAAAAAATGGTTGTTATAGTGCCCGTAAACCCCTTACAATCGCTGTAAAACCACGCCCAACTGCAGGATTTACATGGCAACTTCGCTGGCAGCGAACCCTTGTTTGTACACCCATAACAACGGCCGGACTTACTTTTGAGTGGAACTGGGGTGATGGTAGCAAGACCAACGGATTGCCAGGTACCCATCAGTATGCTACGGAGGGGAGCTACACGGTTAAGCTGGTGGTAACAAGCAGCAGCAATGGCTGTAGGGACACAGCAGATATTCCGGTATTGATTAGTCATGTGGGTACTACCAAAAGCCCCAAAGTAAATATAGAGGCCCATCCGGTTCCTGTTGCTGCCGGTACAGACTGGTTTGTAACAGTGCCCCAGGGTAAGCAATACACCTACACTGTTTACACCCTGGCGGGGGCTGTTTGCTTTGGCGGACAAACCTCGGACGGGCGCATTCATGTACCCTCCGGAATTGCAGCTGGAACCTATTTCGTAAATCTGAATTCAGGACAAGCGTCGTTTTTAGCCAGAATGCTGGTAACCGAACCCTGATTAATGCCGATATATGTGGCTAAATCGGAATGATGCAGGGCATCTGGCCGAGCAGATATCTTCGGCTATATTGCTACTACTTTCATTTTGGGTGATTGGTTATCGTTTGGACGCGGTTCCTATGCATTTGTGGGATGAAAGCAGACAGGCAAATAACGCACTGGAGATGCTGTATTCCGGGAATATCAGTTACTCCACCTACAACGGCCTTCCTGATTTTTGGAACACCAAACCCCATCTGCTCATTATTTTGGGTTTGCTGGCTTTACGCCTGCCCTCGGCAATAGCTGCCTGTATCCTGCTCTGTTCGGGTTTTGTGTTTTTAAAAAGAAGATACGGTTTTAGTCCGGCGGCCGCATGGATCACAGTAATGTTGGGTTGCGGCGGATTTAATACCTACCATGTTACACGAACCGGCGACTACGATGCATTACTCACCTTGTTTGTATTTCTGGCCTCGTTATCGTGGTTTAAATATTTAGAAAACCCAGATAACCGAAAAATACTCATCAGCATGTCGATTTGGTTCACTGCGGCATTGCTTACCAAAGGGATCGCTGCTGCCATGTGGTTGCCCGTCTGGTTGGCGATGGGTTATGCGGCCAAACCTCATGTATCGCTTAAAATTGGCCGGGTGGTTGTGTTGGGCCTCATTCCATTATTAGCATTGGTTGGCTACTACGGATTGCACGAATGGCTTACACCGGGTTATATACAGGCAGTGCTGGACAATGAGTTTTCCGGGCGGTATCTAAGGCCCAATGAAGGTCATAACACCCCTTGGTACTATTATCCGGTTGTTCTGTGGCGTGATTATTTTATGGCTTTCATTGTCCTGCTAATCGCAGCAGCATTTGCTTTCAAATCTTCGGCCCAAAAGCAAGTTTATTTCAGGATATTAATGGGAGTTGTGCTATTTCTGTTTATCCTGAGTTTGTCAGCCACCCGCATTTATTGGTATGTTGCACCTGCCATCCCATTAATGGCAGTTTTGGTCGTGCTACCGCTGGCGGATAATCAAAATCGGTTTTTTCAGGCAAGCTGGAAAGTAGTCATAGCCGCCATTTTCGTGGTAGGATATTTCAGGAATTATCATCAGAATACCACGTACGATGGCGTGAGTGCCTCACAGGTACTAATGAAGGCAGAAAAAATGGGTGAGCTTCCTTACTCGGCAACATGGCTTGTGGGACACTATCATCCTGTAGAGAAATATTATGCTGCTGTTTTGCGAGAAAAAGGCCTCTATTTAAACATTAGTACCGGGTATGATTACAAACCCCAAGACACGCTTATTGTGAGCAATATGGCGCATTTAGATACGTTAAACAGGCGTTTTTTTATGCGTCAGCATCATTACCCAACTCATGAAATGCCAGTTTGGGTAATGGTAGTAGACAGCTCTCGAATTCGCTAAAGTTCAAACTCTCGGCTGTGTATGATGTTGGTGTTGTCATCTAACACCAGTATTTGGTATTTTCCTTTGCTTAAACCTGAAACCGGAAAAGACAGAGGCAATATTTGTTTTCCAGGGTGTTGCGCTTTGTTTTCAAGAAGGGTTCTGATGATCATACCGTTGGTGTTTTTAACAATAACTGTAACGGAGGTACTAGCTGTTAGCGTGTAGTCAATTTTCCCCGAAAGGGTAGATGCTTTGTCCGAAAAAACCATTCCGGGTACATCTTTATAGCTGATATAATACCATGGCATTTTGATACCGGCCAGTTCGGCGGTAAGGGCTCTTAATTCGGCATTTTCCTGTCTGTCACCTTCGTGCACGCTGCTTAAGTTGTGTTTATCAGATAATACCCAAATGGAATTTTGAACGGCTGTACTCGAAAAGTTGTTTTTACTGATAAACTGAGCCAGCTTGACCAATGCAGCAGAGGCCATCGCTCCTACCTTGAAGGAATGCCCTTTGGTGGGTGAACGGTCTTTTTTCTGGCAGCAAAAGGCATAGAGTTTTCCTACAAAAGTTTGGCCGGCCGCCAGCGTAACGGTCTGGTCTTTCACAATCAGCATATCCTGATCAGAAACGGTATCCGCTTCCAGCCGTCTGCCCGGCTCTACCTCTATGGTCAGGGCACTGCCTGTATTGTTTTTTACCTTCATTTCAATACAATATTCCTGGTGTCCGCCGGAGGATCTGAAAAGGGCTTTGACCTTGCCTGTCTCAATAAGTTTCTGGATAGATTCGGCAGAGAGTGGGACTGCGGAAAATAAAAAAAGGAATAAATAAACAATGATTTTCATAATGATATTTTTTTTGTAACGTCTCCATCATCGTATTTATTG
>JBEDNI010000134.1:0-6769 GCA_041170685.1 Bacteroidota bacterium
TGCAGCACCTGTTATGGGTTCGAATTTTGAAGGTAATCGGAACAATGGTTTCACTCCAATGGACAACTCCATTGCTATTTCTAATTCTGGTTATATCGTTAGTGTTTCCAATACCCTCATTCAGTTTTACAATACAAACGGACAATTACTGTATACCCGCTCTATCGCTACCTTCTTTAACGATGCAAACATCTCCTCGGTTTGTGACCCTGTAGTATTGTATGATGCGGGTGAAAACAAATTTGTGTTTTTCGCACAAGAGTGCTCAGGGTCTTCCGCAAATTCACACTTGCTCATTTGCTTCTCAACAACCGATAACCCCAACGACGCCTGGTATCGGTATAAAATTACCGGTAATCCGTTAAACAACAGCACATGGTTTGATTACCCCAAAATGGCGGTGTCCACCAATGAATTGTATATATCCGGCAACGCATTCACCAACAATGGCACATTTGACAGGGCACTTCTATACCAAATCAACAAAAAAGCAGGTTTTTCCGGGCAGAGTCTCAATTATCAATACTGGCAAAGTCTGAAAAATGCCCCATTTACACTCTTGCCTGTATCCGGTGGTCAGGTTAATTACGGTCCCGGTTGCTATCTGGTTTCTACCAGTCCGGCAGGTGCTTCTACCATCAATCTGTATGATCTTACCGACGACATGTCTGCCACCGATGAAACAATTAATCATTACAGCATCAGTACCAAGGCTTATTCGCCGGCCGGTGACGGCAGTCAAAAAGGCAGCACACGCAAGATTGATAATGGCGACTGCAGGGCATTGTCAGGTTTTTATCTGGATGGCACCGTCCATTTTGTCTTTCATTCCGATTATCAGGATGGATACAATGGAATCAACTATAATCGCCTGGTTGTAAAAGATCTGACCAACACCTCCTCAACATTTGGACTGACGGAATATGAATATGGTTATCCGGCCGTAGCGTCCAGCGGTACCAATCTCACCGATAAGTCTGTTCTGATTGGTTTTTTAAGAACAGGCGCCAGTATTTACCCGGAAATAAGGGCCGTAAATTGTGATCACAGCATGCAATGGAGCCCGTCAATTCTCATCAAATCAGGGGAGGATTTCAGCGACTATTCCACTCCGGCAAGCAAACCTGAACGGTGGGGCGATTATACCGGAATTGCCAGGAGATACAGCAGCACAGGGCCGACTTTGTGGATGAATGGCATGTATGGCTCAGACATGAATGTGTGGGAAACCTGGATTGCCTCAATCGGTCAAAATCCTGCTTCCACTCAGCGTTCCCATAGTAGCATCAATAAACCCGCAACATCCCCTAATCCAATCATTCGGGAATTTGTTGTAAGTTTTCAAAATCCCATAACTGCAGATATCAACATCAGTATTTACGATAGTAAAGGTTCACTGGTAGCGAATTTGTATAATGGCATCTGTCATTCAGGGGACAACGCTTTCAGTTTTAATAAATCTCCGCTAAAGCCAGGTGTTTATCAGTTAATCATTGCGTCTGACATCAATATTTTAAAGAATGAAAAAATTGT
Source organism: Bacteroidota bacterium (assembly GCA_041170685.1). Lineage (GTDB taxonomy): Bacteria > Bacteroidota > Bacteroidia > NS11-12g > UBA955 > RGEC01. The sequence continues at coordinate 1,534 of JBEDNI010000134.1, forward strand.
TATTGCTGAGTAATCTGTTGGTTACAGTTAGTTTGTTTTTTGGATGTCAATCTGCAAAAAATAATACAACCGCAAAGTCAAATACGGTTCATAAAGACGGAATTAAAAGTGGAGTTTTAACCCAAGATACCGTAATATCCAAAAAAACGAATGCTACACAAAAAGACAGTGCTAAATATGACGGGGATACCCTCAAAGTGAAACGCATAGAGCATGGCACTGTAAATCCTCAGCATCTGGATAGTATTAAAAATCGCAAAACCAAGGGAAAATAATTTTACATGAATACACGTAACTATTGATATAAAAAAGGGCGGGAATTACCCCGCCCTTTTACTTTATCCTGCTTTCCTTCTATCCTTTTGCATGTCCATCTCCTTCTGCCCGGGAACCAGGAAACCCAGGGGAGCCTTGGAAGTAGGCTTGTTCGCATAGCGCTCGGTATCGCAGAGCGCAATGAGGGTATTGAGGCGAGTGTCTTCCAGTCCCAGCAACTTTTCTGCATTGAACCTGCGCACCACGTTGGTGATTTCACCGGGGGTGAACGCATAGTGCTGTGCCAGGTATTCTGCCTCGGTTTTGCGCAACCCTTTAATCTGGGTTTTCCAGATGGCCGCCATGGCCTCTATGCCGGGGGCATCAAAAAACAGTTTCATGGTCCATCTGCGCTCAAAGGCCGGATCCATATTCTGGGTGAGGTTGGTGGTGCCTATCAAGATGCCGCCAAAAGCCTCCATTTCTTCCAGCACAAGATTCTGCAGGCCATTCTGCATTTGTTCCACACCCCGGTTGGCGTTCAGGCGCTTGCCAATAATCTGATCACATTCGTTCAGAAACAGGATGGGCTTTACCTCCAGGCGATCCCACATTTTGCGGTAATCGGAAAAAATACGTTTGAGGTTGGCCTCTGAGTCACCTACCCACTTGCTCATAAAATCCGTTACCTGGATTTTCATGATGGGACGGCCCGTGAGCACCGACAATTGCAGGGCAAATTCAGTTTTGCCGCAACCCGGACCTCCATGGAACAGCATGGTAATGCCTTTCATGCGCTCCTTTTTTGAGAGTCCTTGCTGGTAGTCCTGAAAGCCTTTCACGCTCAGCAATCTGCCAATACGCTCAGTTTTACGCTGTAGCTCCGGGCTGAAATACAGTTTTACTTTCTGCACATCTTCGGGCTGAATGAGTGGAGTGTTTACCGATGCCATCTTACGGCGTATCATTTTTAGGATAACAGGGTCCAGTTCTTTCAGTAGCTGGTCGAAACCCGCCTCAGTAAGTTGCAAATCCGGGTTAAACTCCATAACATTGGAGCCGGTCACTTCCACCAGACCCAGTTTGATGGGCAGCCACTCTCCGTCTAGAATCTCCTGTCGCAAACGCTGTATGTCTGCACGATTTATGTGGAGGTAGTTATCCAGGTACACATAATTGAAAGGCTCGTTTTCAATGGCCGCCTTGGTGCAAATGGCAAGCAGGGTAAATTCCTCTTCAATTCCGCCGAATAACATTTTGTTTTCCATAAATTTCACTACAGACAGATTGCTGTTGTGGCGCTTGGTCAGATCCATCAGGTCAGAAAACTGACGGGACAGCATATGGTCGCGATCCAGCAACCTGCGGTTGAAAAAGGACAACATCTGATCAAGGCCCTGTGGTGCCGAACCTTTAAATCCCGAGGTGTCATTCTCATCTATGGCGCGCTCGGTTTCATTGCTTAAAGAGTAAGAAGGACTGCCGGTTTCGCGGTCGCGGTGTAAATCAATAATGCCTGTGGTACTCATACGCTTCAGCACAAATCGTGAGCGCACTCCGTTTTTTTCAAAGTGATACTGCAACAGGTTCTTAAAAATTTTGTCATCTACATGCAACATGGATTCTCCGTGCACATACACAACAGCCAGCACAGCCACCTCTTCACAAGACAGCCGTATTGCCTCCGATAAACCGGAAAGGTTCGGCATTTCACTCCAAAGGCGGCCAACCATGCAGGTGGACTGAAGTTCACTGTACGAAGCACGCAGTGCGCGCTCAATTTTGTAAGGTTGCGAAGTGGTTTTGTTATTCATGATATTTTATATTTTTATTTTTTAAGCACAAAGGGAGGGGGCCCACTTTTGTGGTGTTTTTTGTTTTAGCGTGAAGTTGGAAAAGGGATGAACAACAAATATAATATACAATCTCCAAAAATCCAAATTTTATTGCCATTATTTCACAAATATTTTACCCCGATTATTATTCACATTCGTTTACAAAAAACTTTTATAAAAATTTGTTTATTTAGTACTTTTCTAATATATTAATGCGTGACGCACGTGCGCGCGCTCCTTTTATTAGTGGGAGCTGCCAAACTTTAAAACCTTTGATTTACAATACTTTCAGGAATATGGATTCGCTTTCTTTCAATAATGACGTGCTTCCTGCGGTCTGCACACACCTCAAATAGCCGTCAGTGTTAATTCACAAAAAAACAACCTGTATTTATATCTGCATTTTGTGAATTATGCATTCTTTTTTGAAATCAGATTAGCCCAAAACCTATAGTGCTCCTCAGTTGCTACAGTACAAATTACTTTTTTTGGCATACATTTGGAATAACGTTAATCAGCATGAGAAATTTTGTTGCCGGCCTGTTTCTGTTTATTCCTGTATGCCTTTGGGCTGCCAAAGACAGCTCATTACGCTATGCCAATGCTATTTATGAGAAAGACATCCGCACCGTTAAAATGGAAAATTCCACCACCGGATTTCCCTTTCCCCTGGTGCAAATGGGTGAAACCGGCTCACTAAAACTGGAATTTGATCAACTCACCGATGAGCGGGATTACTACCAATATACACTTACACACTGCGATGCCCTTTGGAACCCTACTGCTTTGCAGAAAAACCAATACCTGAACGGACAGGGCTACGAAAACATAGAATCGGTTACTTTCAGCAACGGCACGCTAATGAAATTCGTGCACTATGAGGCCCCTGTGCCTTCTGCGAATACCACGCCGAAAATTTCGGGGAACTACCTGCTGACGGTGTACCGCAATTATGACGAAACTGATATCGTGCTGTCTCGTCGTCTGGTGGTACTGGATATGAAGGGCCGTGTCGATCTTACCGTCATTCAAAGTTCGCAGGTAGAACTTCGCCCTAGCCACCAGCAGGTGAATTTCAACTTTGTGCTGACTGATAATTACTTTATGCCTAAACCCTACCAGGACCTCAAGGCCGTCATACTGCGCAATGGGGAATGGATATCAGCCAATACCGGACTGGCACCTCAGTTTATTTCCGGTAACAGTTATAATTACCAGTATCAGACGGGCAATCAGTTTGAGGGGTTGAACGAATTCCGTTTTTTCGACATCCGCAGTTTTCGCCAAAGCACTGCCGGAGTGAAACAGCGTTTCAATGTGGCCGGGCAGAAGCATATCGTGCTGATCAACGACCAGACGCGCCGCTTTGACCGCTATTTTAACTGGGCCGATTACAATGGGCGCTATTTTCTGTTTAGCAGGGATATTCCGCTGCCTTCGGGCGCTTCTGCCGAGGGTGACTACTGCTTTGTGCATTTCACGCTCAAAAGCGATGAAGAGCTCAAGAACAAAAAAGTATTTGTGTACGGTGAACTTAGCGACTGGCGCATACACCCCGATTGTGAAATGTTCTACAATCCTGATAACAAAACTTACGAGGCAGTCATGCCCTTAAAACAAGCCTATTACAACTATTCTTATGCGGTTTACGACCCTGCAGACGGTTCGGTGGATGTTAGATACTTCGAAGGGTCTCATAGCGAAACAGAGAAACGACCCTGCAGACGGTTCGGTGGATGTTAGATACTTCGAAGGGTCTCATAGCGAAACAGAGAATAACTACATGGTTTTGATGTATCACCGCAATCAGACCATGAACTATGACGAACTGATTGGCTACGGACTGGAAAACACCCGGGGTAAGCGTTAGAACAAAATGACCTTGGCGGTTGTTAGTGTATACGCCCATGGAAGAAAATGAAATCATTGACAACAGGCCCGATTACCTCAAGGATGCCCTGTACCAAGGGGAGCTGAGCCAGGCCCCGTATGCCCTGTCGGTGAGTTCACCCAAAATTGAGCCCATCGACAAGCGCCTGTTGAAAGCCAATGCCCATGAGGCCATGCAGCATCAAGCCCAGCAGCAGATTGACATGCTGCGCAAGCAGGCCGCACTGCTGATACAGCAGGCCCGTGACATTGAAAAGCGATTGGAGGTGAGCCATGCCATTTATCAGGCATCCATCAATTTTGAGCCCGTGATTGGCGGCATTTATCACCTTTACCAAAAACACGATGGCACCCAGGTGCTGAGCATGGTAGCGCCCTATGAATGGGGCAAGGAAATGCCTTTTGCGGAATTTCTGCACACGGTGCGATTGCTGGCAGACAGAACCTGGGATGTGCTGGCATAAGCTGTCTTCTCAACAATACTGCAATACATAGAATTCCCAGGCAAACCGATAATCGTATTCAACGATTAAACCATTCTACCACTCAACCCTTTACGGCTTCATCATTTTATACGTAGTGGCAATAAGCAAGCCACGGGGTGTAAAGCTTCCGCTCATGGCCAATATCTTATTCAGCCAGCCGTGAACCACCCTTCTTTTGCCGGCTTTAAGGGCTTTATAGGCCTGTTCGGCCACTACTTCGGGTTTCATCATGCCCATTTGCATAATTTTGGAAGTGCGGGTGGCAGCACGGTCATGGAAAGGGGTTTCGGTGGGGCCGGGGCAGGAAACCGTTACGCTCACCCCGGATTGACGGAGTTCGTAGCGCAGTGCTTCGCTGAAGCTGAGTACAAACGATTTGGTGGCAGCATACAATGCGAAGGCCGGGGCGGGCTGAAAAGCAGCCGTAGAGGCCAGGTTCAGTATGTAGCCGTGTCCTTTGGCTTTCATTTCCATGGCCAGGGCATGGGTGAGCCGGGTAAGGGCGAACATATTCAGCATCATCATTTCCCGGTGCAGGGAAAACGGCTTATCCAGAAAATAGCCGGCATCGCCAAAACCGGCATTGTTGATCAGGCAATCAATGCTAAGGTTGTCAGATGTAAGTTGTTGTAACAGGGTCTCCACGTTTTCCGGTTTGGAGAGATCTGTGGGGTAGCAGTGGGCTTCTGCGCCATACAGCGATTGCAATTCTGAAGCCACATCCCTCAGGGCAGATTCATTGCGTGCCACCAGCACAACGCGGTATCCGTC
>JBEDNI010000135.1:0-8243 GCA_041170685.1 Bacteroidota bacterium
GATATGGTGTAACCATTGGTAATGCAATGCGCCGTATTTTATTGTCTTCATTGGAAGGCTATGCCATCACGTCAGTAAAAATTCAAGGTGTTGACCATGAATTTTCCACCGTTAAAGGTGTGGTAGAAGATGTTTTGGAGGTTATTCTCAATCTCAAGCAAGTTCGATTCAAAGCCAATTCCTCCACCGATGACAATGAAAAAATATTCATTAGTTTAAAAGGTAAAGACCAGTTTCTGGCCGGCGATATCGGCAGATATACCAATTCCTTCAATATTTTGAATCCTGAATTGGTAATTTGCAACATAGAGCCCACCGTTAATCTGGAGCTTGAACTAACCATTGGTAAAGGTCGCGGCTATGTTCCTGCTGATGAAAACAAAGTGAAAGATGCTCCTATCGGTCTGATTGCTACTGACAGTATTTTCACACCCATCAGAAACGTAAAATACAGTGTCGAAGATTTCCGTGTAGAGCAGCGTACTGATTATGAAAAGCTCGTAATGGAAGTGACTACCGATGGAAGTATTCACCCCGAAGAGGCTCTGAAAGAAGCAGCAAAAATCTTAATTCAGCATTTTGTATTGTTCAGTGATGAAAACATCATGCCTGAATCAAAAGCCAGCAAAGCAGTAGAGGAAGTAGATGAAGGATTCCTTCAAATGCGTAAAATACTGAAGACACCCTTGGCAGACCTAGATTTGTCTGTGCGTGCCTATAATTGCTTGAAGGCTGCAGAAATCAAAACATTGGGTGAATTGGTTCAATATCATATTGATGATCTCCTTAAATTCCGGAATTTTGGTAAGAAGTCTCTGTCTGAACTTGAAGAGTTCGTGCGTGACAAGGGCCTTCATTTCGGAATGGAAATCCTCAAGTATAACTTAAACGAAGATTAAGGGCAATGAGACACGGGAAAAAAGTAAATCATCTGGGCCGCACAGCCCCACACCGTAAAGCATTGATGGCCAATATGGCTTCATCGCTGATTATTCATAAGCGTATCACCACTACGTTGGCTAAAGCAAAAGCCTTAAGAACCTATGTAGAACCGCTGATTACCAAGGGTAAAGATTCTACTACGCACAATCAAAGAACTGTTTTTGCTTACCTTAAAGACAAAGAGGCGGTAAAAGAACTGTTTACGGTTGTTGGTGCTAAAATAGCCAACAGACCCGGTGGCTATACCCGCATACTGAAGGTTGGAAACCGTATGGGTGACAATGCAGAAATGGCATTTATAGAACTGGTTGACTTCAATGAGTATTTCCAGGGATTCGGTACAGACAAAAAAGATGCGAAGAAAACCCGTCGCGGTCGCAGTAAGACTACTTCAACTGCTCCTAAAGCATCTCCCACACCTGTTGCCACCGTAGCTTCAGATGTAGCTGAAGAAGCCGAAGTGCTGCCAGTTGTGGAAACCACAGCAGTTGATGAAGCGGTCATTGTAGAGGAAACTCCTGTGGCAGAAGATAATACAACATCAGAGGAAACCCAAGTGGAAGAAACTGCTGAAGTAGTCCACACCGAAGAGGTGTCAGCAACAGAGGAAACTTCTGTAGAAGAGCCACCCGCCTCAGAAGATGATTCCAAAGAGGAAGAGTCTAAACCCGAATAATAAATAATTTTATTAGTTAAGAGCATCCCTAGGGATGCTCTTTTTTTATACAGCAGCTTGTATTAGTTTGATAATTTCATGTGCAGGCATTACCCCTGATTTTCGGGAAATTATTTGCGCATTGCGATATATTATCATGGTAGGAACACCGCTAATGTTTAGTTTTCTGGCAAGGGTAGGATTTTTATCGATGTCTATTTTTATGATTTTAACAGACTCACCGAGCGTTTTTTTCACTTGATCTAATAAAGGTGCCAGTGTTTTGCAGGGTCCACACCAGGTGGCATGAAAATCTATCAATACCGGAACATCACAGTTGATAAGTGTATCAAAGGAATGACTGCCACTCATGATATTTTATTTTGCAGTGTTTGCCAGCTACCACCATTGTAAGCTCTAAAACCCGCTTTTTTGAGAATACCTGCTGCTGCAGCACTTCTCATACCGGAAGCACAGCATGTAATGATGGGAGTTTTGGGATTAAGTTTGTTCAGTTGGGATGGCAGTTGCTGAACAGAAATGTTCCTTGCATTTTTAATGTGACCTGTTTTAAACTCATTGCTGCTGCGCACATCAAGGATAACTCCGCCTTCTTGCATAATTTCTTTGAAGTCGATAGTCTCTTTTTTGCCGAATAATAATGAAAGGATGCCCATCTTGATTTTATTAGGGCAAATTTAGATAATGGTATTTTAAGAGATTGTAACCTGAGTTACGCACGAATTAAAATCATATCATAGATTTATACCAATTTCTGTTAGCAGGTGCTCAGCCTGCCCTACGTATTTTACTACAAATAATACGTAACGTATGTCGCATCCAATGCTTCGGCTGTATTGATCGTTCCAGGCATAATCATTGATGGTGGCTGTAAAGCTTCTGTCAAAATTGATTCCAATCAGATTGCCATCTGCATCCAATACGGCACTTCCGCTGTTACCACCCGTTGTATCAAGATTGTATAGAAATGCCACAGCCACTTCTCCTGTTTCTTTATCTTTAAAAACTGTGGGTATATCCTTTATTCGCAGTTTATCAGCAACAATGGAAGGCAATCGGTAATCAGGTGCGGTATTGGCCTTCTCAAATACACCGTTTAGTGTGGTGTAAGGCATGTGAATTTCTGCGTCATTGGGCTTATATCGTTTAATATATCCGTAGGTTAAACGCAATGTGCTGTTAGCATCCGGAATAAATTGACCATTTTTATATTCCTGTTTCAAATCCAGGTATACAGGCATTATGGCTTTTATTTCCTGATCGATTAAGCTCCATTCATATTCTATACGCATGGATTCTTCTTCGACTTCATCAAAAAGTTTGGTTAAGCCACTTTGATAATTCAATAGTTTTTCAGGATTGTTTCGCAATAATCCAAATACAAAGGCGGTATCAAATAATTTATCTTTTTTTGAATTCTGATCTGGAAGCAGCTCCTTAAGAACAGAAATTTCCAAGGTTTTATCAATAACAGTATAATTCTGCCGCATTGCGGCAGCAAACGCTGTAATGGTTTTCTTTTTTTGCTCTGCATTGCCTTTGTTAAATGTGCTCTTAAATTGTCTTATTGACTGGGCTGCATAGAATGGACCTGATTGGTTATACAGGAACTGGTAATGGTAACGCTGAGCTGCCAGTTCAGTTTTTCTTGCCCAGAGGGTTTGTAATTTTGGAATGGCAAGTTTGATGGGCTCATCATTTTTCGTTTCTGATAATTTCATCATCATAGCCTCATCGTTTATTTTTTGATCAACCAAACCCGTTCTCATCAATCCCTGCATTTTCCCCCGATAATTCTTCTCTACATTTTCCAGCCCCTGAATCTCTTTTGCAAATGCCAGAAACTTGGACTCGTTTCCTTCACTCAATGTTTTCATTTGCCGTATATACCAGCTATACCATTTTTGAATGGTAGGCAGCTGAACTTCCTGCTGGAATTTCAGGTATGGAGCACTTTCGTGACGGTAGGTGCGCCCCGGATAGCCCATAATGAAGACGAAATCACCTTCTTTGGTACCATTGGCATTGATTTTTAAGTGCCTTTTGGGTTTAAACGGCACATTGTTTTTGCTGTAGGGCGCCGGTTTTCCGTCAGGTCCAACGTACGCACGAACCATACTAAAGTCGCCATTGTGTCTCGGCCATTCCCAGTTATCAAGATCCCCGCCAAATTGTCCGATGGTGACAGGCGGCGCGAATACCAATCTTACATCCGGGATAAGAAGGTATCGAAACAGCATGTAACTTTTCCCGACAAACATTTCTGAAACTTCCATGGTCAATTCAGGATTTATGACTTTTTCTTCTGCCAGAATTTTTTTAATGTTGTCTGAAATGGCTGTGGTTCTGGCGACGGGATTTAAATCTCTACCAATTCCCTGCAATACTTTGGCAGATACATCTTCAAAAGACTGGGTGATTCTGCAAGGCATTTGAATGGGTAATTCTTGGGATTTGTCTTTAGCTACAAAACCGTTTTCGAGGTAGTTGTTGTCTGCGGAACTTAAATCGGCAACCCCTCCGTATACACAGTGATGATTGGTGATAATAAGCCCCTCGGTTGAGATGAACGAGCCGGAACAGCCCCCGACCTTGACCAGTGCGTTGGCCAAACTGACTTCACCCGGTGAGAATAATTCTCTTGTTGTAAGTTTTAATCCTGCATTCTGCAGTGCTTTCTCATCAAGGTAGTTTAGCGGAAACATTCCTTCATCCTTGGTTGACGACATGGAAACAAGGCCTACAAACATGCTTGTAAGTAATACAACGCTGATATTTCTCATCACAATAATTTTATTATGCTGCAAAAGTAAACTTTAGGTTGGGTGATTGCATGGTCAAACCTAATTTTGCCGGTGAATGGAGTTTAAACTGTTCTTCTTATTGGGTTTTATTGGTTTTGTTGCACTGGGTCTTGCTATCGATCTGGGGCTTTTGGGAAAGGGCGGTAATTCTTTAACCACAAGGCAGGCGCTATGGCGCACAATGGCTTGGATTACAGCAGGGCTGCTGTTTTCACTTGTCATCTACTTCTTTCATCATCATGTACATGGTTTAAAAACCGTCACAGATTATAAAAACTTTAAAGATACCTACAGCAGTAATTTTATTGTTTTTGATGATGTTGATAAGTGTCGTACTTCGTTTTCAAGAGAAGCAGTTATCAGTTATATCACCGGTTATTTCGTTGAATATTCCCTCAGCGTAGATAATCTATTTGTTATACTTCTCATTTTTGGTTCATTTGGAATCAGTAATACAGATCAGAAAAAGATTTTAGTTTGGGGTGTAATTGGCGCCGTAGTCATGCGGTTTTTATTCATTTTTTTGGGTGGGCTGATGATAAGGCAGTTTCATTGGATGATGTTTGTTTTTGGTGGTTTTCTAATAATTACCGGCATGAAAATGCTGTTTTCGAAGGAAGACGAGGAGAAATTAGATACCGAAAATCATCGAGTAATAAAATGGGTTTCTCGCATTTTTCCTATTAGTCATAACAACGCTAACGGAAAATTCTTCATCGTCAATAGCGGAAAGCGTTATGCAACCATACTTTTTGTTGTGCTGGTTTTGGTAGAATTTACGGATGTACTTTTCGCTGTTGATAGTGTTCCTGCTATTTTTGGTATAACCCGAGATCCATACATCGTCTTCTTTTCTAACATTTTTGCCATCATGGGTCTGCGTAGTTTATTCTTTTTACTTGGACACGGTATTAAGAATCTCAGTACACTTCAGTATGGTCTATCTTTAATTCTTATCTTCATCGGAGTGAAAATGATTTTTCAAAAGCAGCTGCAACAGCTTGGATTTAATGAGGTTCACGCACTTTTGGTGCTTGGTAGTATTTTGTTGTTAACCTACATCTCATCATTCATTTTCCCCAAAAAAGCATTGGATTAGTATTATGGTCACATTTTACCCACATTGAATAAATGGATAAAATAATTAAACGAAATTTGAACCCTTGAAGTGAGTTCTATAAAAATCCCTGCTCTGCTAGTTTTACAAGACGGCACAGTTTTTCGTGGCACAGCCATAGGAAAAATCGGCACTACCACCGGCGAAATATGCTTTAATACCGGCATGACCGGCTACCAGGAGGTGTTTACAGACCCCTCCTACACAGGTCAAATACTTGTTATGACCAGTGATCACATCGGAAATTATGGTGTAAGGGATGCTGAGGTTGAAAGTAGTTCTATCAAAATTGCAGGTTTGGTGTGTAAAAAGTTCTCACAGCAGTTTTCCAGAAAAATGGAATCCTACAGTCTTGATACTTATTTCACAGAAAATGACCTTGTGGGCATTGCTGATGTAGATACGCGGCAAATTGTGCGACACATTCGCGATGCCGGTGCTATGAATGCCATTATAAGTAGTGAAACAGAGGACGTGGAATTGCTGAAACAGAAACTCAATGAATGTCCCGATATGTCGGGCCTTGAACTGGCCAGTTCAGTTAGCTGCGATTCTTTTCATACCCTTGGCAACGAAGATGCGCCTATCCGGGTTGCCTTGCTTGATTACGGAAGCAAGAATAATATTGCCCGCTGCCTCCTGGAACGGGGATGCTTTGTGGGTGTATTTCCCGCTAAAACCATGTCGGAAGAAATACTGGCCTGGAAACCTGACGGCATCATGATTAGCAATGGTCCCGGTGACCCGGCCAGCATGGACTATGCTATAGACTGTGTGAGGGACCTTGTAGAAAAGGGAATCCCAACATTTGGTATCTGCCTTGGCCATCAGTTGCTTTCACTCGCCAGTGGTCTCACCACCTACAAAATGCATCATGGACATAGAGGTTTAAACCATCCGGTAAAAAACCTGGTAACAGGCAGAAGTGAAATCACCAGTCAGAATCATGGTTTTGCCGTGAAATATGAAGATTCGGCCAGCGAAAACGTAATGCTTACCCATATAAATCTGAACGATAACAGCGTGGAGGGAATTGCCAGAAAAGACAAACCTGCTTTTAGCGTACAGTATCATCCCGAAGCATCTCCCGGACCACACGACTCCATGTACCTCTTTGATCAGTTCATAGAATTAATCCAGAAACACAAATCCTAATTAACCAAATAATGAGTGCTATTGTTCATGTTCATGCCCGTCAGATATTGGATTCCAGAGGCAATCCTACCGTTGAAGCTGAAGTATTTACCGAAGATGGCGGTTTCGGAAGAGCCGCAGTGCCCAGCGGTGCAAGCACCGGTATTCATGAGGCTGCCGAACTGAGAGACAATGACAAATCTGTTTACATGGGTAAAGGCGTTCTTAAGGCAGTAGGTAATGTAAACAATATCATTGCGGATGCCATCGAAGGCATGGAGGTTACCTCACAAAATGAAATTGACAGGGCAATGATTGAACTGGATGGAACACCGAATAAGTCTAAACTAGGCGCAAACGCAGTTTTGGCAGTTTCGATGGCTGCAGCCCATGCCGCAGCCGATGAGTTGGGTGTGCCGCTATACCGCTATGTTGGTGGTGCCAATGCCAATATTTTGCCCGTACCCATGATGAATATTCTCAATGGAGGCGCACATGCAGACAACAAGATTGATTTTCAGGAATTTATGGTAATGCCGGTGAAAGCAGATAATTTCTCCCATGCTCTGCGCATGGGGGTGGAAGTTTTTCACCACCTTAAATCGGTACTGAAAGAAAAAGGATATAGCACCAATGTGGGAGATGAGGGTGGTTTTGCCCCGAATATTCAAAGCAATGAGGAGGCAATTGAGACCGTTCTTACAGCCATTGAAAAAGCAGGGTTTAAACCGGGAGTAGATATGTATATCGCTATGGATGCTGCTACCAGTGAGCTTTATAAGGAGGACGAGAAACTGTACGTATTTAAAAAATCCGATGGGCGTAAGTTCAGCAGCGAGGAAATGGTTGATTACTGGGCCGGTTGGTGTGCGAAATATCCGATCATCAGTATTGAAGATGGCTGTGCTGAAGACGACTGGAACGGATGGAAATTACTAACACAAAAGTTGGGTTCTAAGATTCAACTGGTGGGTGATGATTTATTTGTGACCAATGTAAACCGCCTGCAAAAAGGAATTGATCAGCATATTGCCAATTCAATTTTAATTAAAGTAAATCAAATAGGAAGTATGACCGAAACACTGGATGCGATTCAACTGGCTACCCGAAACAAGTATACAAACGTGATGAGCCATCGAAGTGGAGAAACTGAGGATGCCACCATTGCGGATCTGGCAGTGGCCATGAATAGCGGTCAGATTAAAACCGGAAGTGCAAGTCGCAGCGACAGAATGGCAAAATACAATCAGTTGCTTCGCATTGAGGAAGAACTTGGGTCTTCAGCTCGATACGGTGGCAGTATCTTCCCATTCTGCCACTAAACTGACCCTCATCATACGGGCTGTTTAGTCCGGATATGAATAGCGAATTTTGCCATACCCAACAATATGCGGGAGGCAGAAGATCAGCAGGTTAGAGGTGTTTTATATAGATATGTAATCTATGTCATTATTTGTGTGCTCATCATGTGTTCAGGTTTTATGTGTTCAGAAGACTACAGCGCCCCTGAGTTTTGGCTCACAGAGTGCATTCTGGCAGTTTTATCTCTACACCTTGCTATGAATATAAT
>JBEDNI010000136.1:0-5319 GCA_041170685.1 Bacteroidota bacterium
CCCTATAATTCTGTGTAAATAACGCATTTATTTTTCCAGTATCACAAAATCAAAGGCGTAATCATGCCTGTCATCTTTGGGGTGATGTTGCCTGTAAGATTCTTTCCAAATGGACTTATCGTAGGAAGGGAAAAAAGTATCCGCGGAGGGAAAATGACCATCAACCTCGGTAATGTAGAGCTTATTGACAATATCCATCGATTGCTTATAGATCTCGCCTCCACCAATGATAAAAATCTCATCGTTATATTGCGATTTAGCATATTCTACGGCCTCATCAATGCCGGATTTTGCATGAAAACCCTCCAAAACCTTATCCAGGTTTCGGGTAATGACGATATTCAGCCGATTTTTAAGGGGTTTACCCAGACTCTCCATGGTTTTTCGGCCCATAATGACCGGTTTGCCTTTGGTGTGTTGCACAAACCATGCAAAATCATCAGGAAGGTGCCACATCAAATCATTGCCCGCACCGAGTTCCAGGCCTTTTCCAACGGCTGCTATGGCTGAAATACAATGGGAAGTCATACTGCAAAGGTAAGCCCTGAACATTAAGCCGTATCTTTGTGGCTAATTATGAGTCGTTTAGTAGCCATAGTAGGGAGGCCCAATGTAGGAAAATCCACATTGTTCAATCGTTTGACCGGGGAGCGCAAAGCCATTGTAGATGACATGAGCGGCGTAACCCGCGACCGTCACTATGGCACTTCTGAGTGGAACGGCATTGAGTTTTCGGTGGTAGATACCGGAGGCTTTGTGCCAGAGAGCGATGATGTTTTTGAAGCGGCTATCCGCGAACAGGTTCACATTGCCATCGAAGAAGCCTCCGTGCTGCTGTTCGTGGTAGACGTAATGAGTGATGTGCACCCGCTTGATGAAGAGTTTGCACAGATTCTCAGGCGCAGCAAAAAACCCGTGCTGCTGGTGGTAAACAAAATCGACAACGAAAGGTTAAGTACGGAAGCCACCGTATTCTACTCACTGGGTTTTGACCGATACTTTGAAATATCCTCAGCGAATGGGCACGGAACCGGCGATCTACTGGACGAAGTGGCTGCGCGCCTCAAGGAAGAAGCACCCGATACCAGCATTGATGAAGATTTGCCCCGCATCGCAATCGTAGGCCGCCCGAATGTGGGCAAAAGCAGTCTTGTGAACGCCCTCACCGGCACCCAGCGCAACATCGTAACCAATATTGCCGGCACCACCCGCGACTCGCTGGACACCAAATACAAAGCCTACGGCAAAGAATTTATTTTGGTGGATACAGCCGGTATTCGCCGAAAGAGCAAGGTGCACGAAAACATTGAGTTTTACAGCGTAATGCGTTCGCTGCGCGCCCTGGAAAACAGCGATGTAGTAGTATTGGTCATTGATGCCACCCAGGGACTGGAATCGCAGGACCTGAACCTGTTCTGGATGGCACACCGACTGGGAAAAGGCGTGGTGATTCTGGTGAACAAATGGGATCTGGTGGAAAAAGACACCAACACCCACCTGGCTTACACCGAAGATATCAAATCCAAAATTTCTCCGTTTGTGGATGTACCGATTTTGTACATTTCAGCGGTAACCAAACAACGCATTTTTCAGGCATTGGAGACCATTTTGCAGGTGTATGACGGCCTGACCATGAAAATTCCCACCCACAAGCTGAACGATTACCTGCTGCCCATCATGGAAGCGTTTCCGCCCCCCAGCCGCAAGGGCAAGTTTGTGAAAATTAAGTTTGTAACCCAATTACCCTCCAAAAGACTGGCCATTGCCCTGTTCTGCAATCTGCCACAATACGTAGCCGACAGCTATTCCAGGTTTATTGAAAACAAACTGCGCGAAGCATTCCCGCTGACCGGGGTGCCGATAACGCTGTTTTTCCGCAAAAAATGAGCACCCCGCAGGATATCCGTTCACTTTCACTGCCACAACTGGAACAGGCCCTCAAAGACCTTGGGGAACCCGCTTTCCGGGGCAGACAGATATACGAATGGCTATGGAAGAAAGGGGCACGAGAATTTTCAGCCATGACGAACCTGTCCCTTGCGCTGAGAGACAAACTGCAAAGCCATTTCAGTCTCTTGCCCGCCGGTATACACACCCAGCAAAAAAGCAAGGATGGCACCATCAAATGCAGTTTTATGCTGCATGACGGCAACCTGATTGAAGGCGTGCTCATACCCACCGAAACCCGCGTTACCGCTTGCGTTAGCAGCCAGGTAGGGTGCAGTCTGGACTGTAAATTCTGCGCCACGGGCTACCTAAAAAGACAACGAAATCTGGAAGCCGGGGAAATCTATGATCAGGTGTGGCTGTTGAATGAACTGGCCGAAAAGCACTACGGCAAAGGGCTTGATAACATTGTATACATGGGCATGGGCGAACCTCTGCTCAATTATGCCAATGTATGGCGCAGCGTAGAACTGATAACCGGGGAAGACGGCCTGAATATGAGTCCGCAGCGAATAACGGTAAGCACGGCAGGCATTGCCAAAATGATTGTGAAAATGGCCGACGACGGCGCCAAATTCAACCTGGCCCTGAGCCTGCATGCCGCCAACGATGAAAAACGAACCGCCATTATGCCCATCAATGCCAGCAACAACCTGGAAATGTTGGCAGAGGCCCTGAAGCACTGGTACGACAAAACCGGCACCCGCCCTACGCTGGAATACACGGTGATGGAAGGGGTGAATGACGACGCTGAGGAGATGCGCGAACTGATAACCTTTGCGCGGAAGTTTCCCTGCAAAATCAACCTGATAGAATACAACCCCATAGGGGAACTGGCTCCGTACATGCCCACACAGGGCAACAAGCTGGAACGCTTTGCCAACGGACTTTCCGCCGCTAAACTCATTGTGAATGTGAGGCGAAGCCGAGGCAAGGACATTGATGCCGCCTGCGGTCAATTGGCCAACAAGCTGGGCAATTAACGCTTCAGCAGCATGATAAAATCATTCATAAAATAGCCGTCGCCGATATCAAAATCGGCCACCTGTTCTATCACAAAACCCATTTTAAAATAAAAATTAATGGCTTTATAATTTTGTCGGTTTACCTGCAGGCGCAATTCCTTACAATCCGTATATTTTTCTAAAATTGTACGTATAGCCCAAGAACCTATACCACCGCGCTGAACAGAAGTTTTAATATAGCATTTATTCAGAAAATATTTTCCGTCGCCTTTCTTTTCTACAGAAGCAAAACCCATGGGTATTTCGTTATCCATTATCAAAAAAAACTGCTGCCCGGCATGCATTTGTTGCAGCATAGAATCTGCATTGTACATGCGATTCAACATGTAATTCACCTGCTCCTGACCGATGATGGCGGGATAATGATCATTCCAGATTTCGCGGGCCAGGGCCTGAATGGTGAAAATATCTTTTTCATCGGCGGTAGATAATTGCAAATTCACAGTACAAAAATGCGCAAATTTGCGGGTCGAAAGTATGTTTAAGGCAGAATCTCTGGAAAGCGGCTATGTAAAGGGAAACACACCCTGTGTATTGCACGGCCCCATGGATTTTGAAATAAAACCCGGCACACTGGTTTTATTGGCCGGAAAAAATGGTGCCGGAAAAAGCACCCTCATGCAAATTCTGGGGGGAATGCAACAGCCCGTTGAAGGAAGTGTGTCAGTCAATGGCACAGACATAGGCAGGGCTGATACAGAAACCCGTGCATCCCTCATCAGTCAGGTTTTTACCCATCTGCCGGACATGCCTCTAACAACAGCCAAAGAGGTAGTTTTTAGCAGCAGATTGCGCTTTTTATCCACCTGGAACAGCCACATGAAAAAACATGACCGGGAACTGCTACAAGCCCTGCAAATGTGTGGGATGGAAGCATTTGCCGACCGACAGTTTAATACCCTCAGCGACGGCGAAAAACAGAAGATCATGATTGCCCGGGCGTTGGCACAGGATACCCCGGTGATGCTGATGGATGAGCCCCTTGCCTTTCTGGATTACCCCGGACGCAGGGAAATGCTGGCGAGAATGAAAAAATGGTGTGCCGAAACAGGGAAAATCATTGTGTTTAGCAGCCACGATCTGGAACTGGCGCTGCAAAGCGCGGATGCCATGCTGCTGTTGCAAGAGAACTGCCAGCACCGCTGGGAGTGGGATGCGGAAATCCTGCGAAAAACCAATCCTGCAGGTTTATTCAGTGCATGAAAACCCGAAGGCCCTTTCGTTTTAAGCAGTTTGAAGTAGCGCAGTCACCGGGCTGTATGCCGGTCACCACCGATGCCTGCATATTTGGCGCCATGGCGGACATAGGAAACGCCAAAAGTGTGCTGGACATTGGCACCGGTACGGGCTTGCTGTCGTTGATGCTGGCGCAACGCTTTACCGATGCGATTTTTACGGCTATAGATATAGATGCGGAAAGCGTAAAACAGGCCCGCGAAAATTTTGAGAACTCACCCTGGAAACAACGTTTACAGGCCGAAACAGCCGATTTACGCACCTGGGAACCAGGGGTACAATATGATGCGATTGTTTGCAACCCACCATTTTTTGACAACCAATTACTGAGCGAAAGCGATGACAAACGCAGGGCAAGGCATACGGTCACGCTGGACTTTGAAACCTTGTTGTATAAAATACAATATCTGTTAAAACAAGATGGTATTGTTATGCTGTTAATTCCTATTTTGCACGGGGAATATTTGCAGGAATTATCTAAAATGAACGCATTGTTTTTACACCATAAAATACAGATTCGATCTTTCACAGAATCTGCACCACATGTAGTGATATTATACCTCTCTAAAACCCATGCAGCAGGATTTACAAGCGATTTTATTATCTATGAAAAACCGGGTGTGTATTCCGTAGAAATGACAGTATTAATGCAGGATTTTTATCTGGCGGGATGAAAGGGATACAAGGAGACAGATAATCAGCGAGACGGATAATCAGCGAGACGGATAATCATCCGTCTTTACGGCCTGCGGCGCACATCAGCGGCCATGTATAACAACCCCGAAGGGGTGTAATTATACTAGCGCCAAAGGCGCGGTTTTCCCCGAACCCCGTAGGGGTGAAATCTTACCCGTATCTGTTAATAAAATTTTAATCAAAAACACATACGTATTTTAACTTATTGTTGTTTATTGCATTACAAAATAAATCATGAAGCTCAAAAGAATTTTCATTTGCCTCCTGTTTGCAGGATACATACATGCATGGAATGCTCAGCAATCCATAAACGCTGCCGGCACTACCGTTTCCGGGGTTGACGGACAAATATCTTTTAGTGTGGGACAGGTTTTTGTAGCCTATCAGCAAGGAGCCGACGCCAACATACAGGAAG
>JBEDNI010000137.1:0-5269 GCA_041170685.1 Bacteroidota bacterium
CGGTTTCCGGTGTCTGTCAAATATTTCCTAACCGCCATATTGTTTGTTTTATTTGATGTAGAGGTGATTTTCTTTTATCCTTACGCCGTCAATTTTAAAGAGATGGGTATGGAAGGTTTTATTGCGGTAGTGTCATTTGTAGCCTTGTTTCTGGCCGGATTTATCTACGTCTGGAAAAAAGGAGCTTTTGAGTGGGAACGTTAAATTTTAATTAAACATAATCACAGGTACATGGTAAAGATGGTAGAAGCTCCGGAGGGTGTAGAGGGACAAGGTTTTTTTGCCACCTCGCTGGATAAAGTAATAGGAATGGCTCGTGCCAATTCATTGTGGCCGCTTCCGTTTGCAACTTCCTGTTGCGGAATTGAATTTATGGCAACCATGGGAGCGAATTATGATTTGGCTCGTTTTGGTTCAGAGCGTTTGAGTTTTTCACCCCGTCAGGCTGATTTGCTGATGGTGATGGGTACCATTGCCAAGAAAATGGGCCCCGTACTCAAGCAGGTTTATGATCAGATGGCAGAGCCCAAATGGGTGATTGCCGTAGGTGCATGCGCCAGCAGTGGTGGCATTTTCGATACCTACAGCGTATTGCAAGGGATAGATAGAATTATTCCGGTAGATGTTTACGTTCCCGGTTGTCCACCCCGTCCGGAACAGATTATTGAAGGCGTGATGAAAATTCAGGATCTGGCCCGAAACGAAAGTCTTAGGCGCAGAAACAGTGATGAATACAAAAAAATGCTGGAAAGCTACAACATCGAAACCCAATGAGTATGGCTGAATTAAACAACGAAAATGTGCTGAAGGCCTTGACAGATGCTTTCGGTGATGCCATTCTTCATTCAGAAATGCAGTTTGGCATGCTCAATGTTGAAATTCCGGCAGACAGAAATCTGGATATTATCGGCTGGCTTAAATCCAACGAGTCACTAAAAATGGAATTTCTTACGGACTTGTGTGCCGTGCACTATCCGGAGCAAAAAGGCCGTGAACTTGCAGTGGTATATCACCTACACTGCTGGACTAAAAATTACCGCATGCGGATTAAGTGTTTTGTTTCAGCACAAAAACCCGAAATAGCCAGCCTGACCGGTCTCTACAACGCAGCCAATTGGATGGAACGTGAGACCTTTGATTTTTATGGAGTTCAGTTCTCAGGGCACCCTGACCTGAGAAGAATTCTGAATATGGACGAAATGGATTATCATCCGCTGTTGAAGCAATATGCACTCGAGGATGAAACCCGTGATGATAAAGACGATAGTTTCTTCGGAAGATGAGCCAGTTAGATACACGCAATTACGACAAATTTGTCAGCACCGAAACCATAGACGGTGAAATAGCTACCCTTAATCTGGGGCCTACACATCCGGCAACCCACGGCGTTTTCCAGAACGTAATGAAGGTAGACGGAGAACGGATTATCAGCAGTGAACCCACCATCGGCTATATACACAGGGCTTTTGAAAAACTGGCCGAAAGAAGGCCATACAATCAGATTACCCCAATTACAGACCGACTGAATTACTGTTCATCGCCTATCAATAATTTAGGTTGGCACATGACCGTAGAAAAGCTGGCAGATATCCATGTGCCCAAAAAGGTAGATTACATGCGGGTAATCATCATGGAACTGGCCCGTATTGCGGATCACCTGGTGTGCAACTCAGTAATTGGGGTAGATACCGGAGCCCTGACCGGCTTTACGTATGTTTTTCAGGAAAGGGAGAAAATCTATGAAATGTATGAGGAGGTTTGCGGAGCAAGACTTACCACCAATATAGGCAGAATAGGTGGTTTTGAACGTGAATTCTCTCCGGTTTTCATGGCCAAACTCAAAAAGTTCTTAAAGGAATTTCATATCAAGTTTCAGGAATTTGACAACCTGCTCACCCGCAATCGTATTTTTATGGATCGGGTTATAAAGGCGGGGCCTATTTCGGCCGAAAAAGCCATAAGCTATGGTTTTACAGGTCCCAATCTGAGGGCAGCCGGGGTTGATTATGATGTGAGGGTCATGAATCCTTACAGCAGTTATGAAGATTTTGATTTTATCATTCCCGTTGGTCAGGATGGTGATACCTATGACAGGTTCATCGTGAGACAGGAAGAAATAAGACAAAGTCTTAGTATCATTCAGCAGGCGCTGGATGGAATGCCTGAAGGTGCTCATCATGCCGATGTTCCTGCATTTTATTTGCCACCCAAAGAGGAAGTTTACCGTAGCATGGAAGCACTGATTTATCACTTCAAGATTGTGATGGGAGAAACACCGATTCCTGTGGGCGAAGTTTATCATGCTGTGGAAGGTGCAAACGGTGAATTGGGGTATTACCTCATCAGCGATGGAGGAAGAACCCCGTACCGTCTCCATTTTCGCAGGCCCTGCTTCATTTATTATCAAGCCTATCCCGAAATGGTGAAAGGGGCAATGTTAAGTGATGCCATATTAACCATGAGCAGCATGAACGTAATCGCAGGAGAACTTGACGCTTAATAAGGAAACCGTGGAAACAACAGAAAATCAAATAGCATTTAAAGAGGAAACACTGAAGGAAGTAGGCCGAGTTGTTGCTCAATACCCGGAAGGCATGCAAAAAAGCGCCCTTATTCGGGTTCTCCATCTTGCACAGGCAGAATTTGGATGGTTGTCGGTTCCGGTAATGGACTATGTTGCACGTTTACTTCATGTGAATCCTGTGGAAGTATATGAAGTTGCCACTTTCTACAGCATGTACGACACCAAGCCTGTGGGGAAAGTGAAACTGGAAGTTTGTCGCACCGGTCCCTGCATGATTGAAGGCGCCGAACGGATTGTGAAATATATAGAGGACAAATTGGGTATTAAAGACGGCGAAACAACGTCTGATGGACTGTTTACACTCAAAACCGTGGAATGTCTGGGTGCCTGTGGATATGCTCCCATGCTTCAGGCAGGTGAAAAATATCATGAGCATCTGACAGAAGCGAAAATCGATGAGCTTATCGAAACCTACAGGGCCAATCCGGTGGCCAATTATATGGGCATGGAATCATAACCAAATAAAACAGCATGGCTAGAAAATTGCTTTTGGAAAATGTGCACATCGAGGGAATTAATACCTATGATGTTTACCGCAAGA
The DNA here is from genome assembly GCA_041170685.1 of Bacteroidota bacterium. Taxonomy (GTDB): domain Bacteria; phylum Bacteroidota; class Bacteroidia; order NS11-12g; family UBA955; genus RGEC01. The sequence goes on from JBEDNI010000137.1 coordinate 3,126, forward strand.
ATGGCGGATATCGCAGCGTTGAAAAAGCGCTGAAAACCATGTCTCCTGAGGATGTGGTGGAAGAAGTGAAAAAATCAGGGTTGCGCGGACGCGGAGGCGCCGGATTTCCTACCGGTATGAAATGGAGCTTTATTGCCAAACCCGATGGTGTACCGCGTCATTTGCTATGCAATGCCGACGAGAGTGAACCGGGCACCTTTAAGGACCGCTATCTGATGGAGAAAATTCCTCATTTGCTCATTGAAGGCATGATTCTGTCTTCATTTGCACTGGGAGCCAATCAGTCTTACATATACATACGTGGTGAATACATGTATGTGTTGCGCATTCTCGAGAAAGCCATAGCAGAAGCTTATGCCAATGGTTGGCTGGGTAAAAATATTCTGGGTTCGGGCTTTGATCTGGAACTGTCAGTTGCCCCAGGGGCAGGTGCCTATATTTGTGGTGAAGAGACGGCCCTGATTGAAAGTCTGGAAGGCAAGCGCGGAAATCCCAGAATGAAACCACCATTCCCCGCAGTAAAAGGCCTGTGGCAGCACCCTACCGTAGTAAATAATGTGGAGACGATTGCAGCGGTGGTTCCCATTGTTAACGAAGGGGGAGATGCCTATGCTCAGATTGGCATTGGCCGAAGCACCGGTACCAAACTGATTTCAGCCAGCGGTAATATCAATAAACCCGGTGTGTATGAAATTGAAATGAACATCACTGTGGAAGAGTTCATATACAGCGATACGTATTGTGGCGGTATCAAAAATGGTAAAAAGCTCAAGGCCTGTGTACCCGGAGGTTCTTCAGTGCCCATTTTACCCCATTACCTGGTTTGTAAAACCGCAGCAGGACAAGACAGACTCATGACCTACGAAAGTTTGGCTGATGGTGGTTTTGCTACCGGCAGTATGCTGGGATCAGGCGGCTTTATTGTATATGATGAAGACCAGTGTATTGTGCGTAATACCTGGAATTTTGCCCGATTCTATCACCATGAAAGCTGCGGGCAGTGCAGTCCTTGCCGAGAAGGAACCGGCTGGATGGAAAAAGTATTGCACCGCCTGGAATATGGCCACGGTAAGATGGAAGACATTGACCTGCTGTGGGACATACAGCGAAAAATTGAGGGTAATACCATTTGTCCGCTGGGAGATGCCGCCGCATGGCCGGTAGCTGCTGCCATCAGGCATTTTAGAGAAGAATTTGAATGGCATGTGAATGAACCTAAAGCATGCCAAGATAGAAACTATGGATTGGTTGCCGAAAAAATCTTTGAACCCGCAACCGCATAACGCAAAAAAACAATGGCTGAACAAACGGAAAAGATCAATGTAACCATAGACGGCAACACCATTGCAGTGGAGCCGGGAACCACCATTTTGAATGCTGCCCGAATGATTGGCGGTGATGTGGTTCCTCCTGCCATGTGTTATTACAGCAGTTTAAAAGGCAGTGGCGGAAAATGTCGTACTTGCCTGGTAGAGGTGAGCAAAGGCAGTGAGAAAGACCCTCGTCCCATGCCCAAACTGGTTGCCAGCTGCAGTACCACGGTAATGGATGGAATGGAAGTGAAAAACAAAACCAGCGAGCGTGTAAATGACGCAAGGCATGGTGTGGTTGAATTTCTGCTGATTAACCATCCCTTGGATTGCCCTATTTGCGATCAGGCGGGAGAGTGCCATTTGCAGGATCTCGCTTTCGAACATGGACTGGAGAAAACCCGCTATGAGTTCAAACGACGCACATTTGATAAAATAGATATTGGAGAATACATCAAGCTACATATGACCCGCTGTATTCTATGCTACCGCTGCGTATACACTGCCGACCAGCTCACCAATCAGCGGGAACACGGTGTGATGAAGCGCGGTGATGCGGCCGAAATCAGTACATACATTCAAAACGCGCTGGATAATGACTTTATCGGCAACGTAATCGATGTTTGTCCTGTTGGAGCCCTGACCGATAAAACATTCCGTTTCCGCAGCCGTGTTTGGTATACCAAACCCATGGATGCGCACCGCGATTGCCAGAAATGCAGTGGCAAAGCGGTTGCCTGGATGATTGGCGATGAAATTGCCCGCATTACGGCCCGCAAAGACCAGTTTGGCGAAGTGAAAGAGTTTATCTGCAACGAATGTCGTTTCGACAAA
>JBEDNI010000138.1:0-5256 GCA_041170685.1 Bacteroidota bacterium
ACCGGGATAGCGGCGAACGAGATCTTGCAGAAGCAGGGTAGCCGGCAAATAACACTTGGCACTTACCTTATCCAGAATCGCCCTGTTTTTATCATCGTCGAAATACCCCCCACGACGCCCGATATCAAAATATCGGAATCTGCCCAGTCTGTAGGGCTGGTGAACCTGAAAATACAGACATATAAACCGTTTTTTTTTCATGATAATAATTTTGAATACGTTGTAAGCACCCTGGAAGCCGCCTTGTTCCATGTCTGCATTCGGGCCTGCTGACGACCATTTCGGCTCATCCATCGTCTCAGTGAATTATGTTGCAGTAGCGCAATAATGGCATCCGACATCCCATCAACATCCCAAAAATCTGTTTTCAGTGCACTTTTCAGCACCTCCGCCACACCGGTTTGCCGGGAAATAATCACCGGCACACCTGCCCGCGCCGCTTCCAGCGCGGAAATCCCGAAGGGCTCCGATACAGAGGGCATCACATAAACATCGGAATCTCCAAATAATTGTCCAATGTCAGCGCTATTAATAAATCCGGTGAAACTGACCCGAGATGATATTTTCAGCCGAGCCGCCAGGGTTATCATAGACAATAATTTATCGCCATGGCCCGCTACCACAAACCGCACATCAGGATTGTTTCTCAGCACTTTTGCAGCAGCGTATAAAAAGTACTCAGGTCCTTTCTGAAAGGTTACTCTACCCAAAAAAACCACCACCGGAAAAGTTTTATCAACCCATACCTCCGGCTTCTCCGAACCCGGCAGCACCCCATTGTGCACCACATCTACCTTTTTTTCGTCGATATGGTATTGTTTTATTGCTATTTTTTTCGTATATTCACTAACGGCAATCACGCGCTCAGCTGCCTCCATTCCCATTTTTTCTATTTGCATCACCCGCTCGTTGGGGAAATCCCCCGAACGGTCATATTCAGTGGCATGTACATGGGCTATCATGGGTTTACCGGCATAGGAAGAAGCCGCCATTCCCGCCGGATAGGTGAGCCAGTCATGCGCATGAACCAGATCAAAACTATGACGGGCAGCAATATCAGGTGCCAAAGAGGCATAGCGGAATACCTCATCCATCAGCCGACTGCCATACATTCCCGTTAAGCCACCACCAATAGCCGTTTTACTTTGAAATGTTGCATCGTAGCCCATTGCCCCGTCGCCTGACAAATACGATTTTTCAGTGGCATAGGGAAACAGGGCTGTATTTACCTGCAAAAGATGCATTTTACCCTGTTCCATAAAACGGCTGAATTCCTCGGGCAGCGCTGCTTCTGCCGCGCCAATCATGCGCATCGTGCCAGCCTCCTCTCCTCCAAACAGGCGAGGCAACACAAACAACACTTCCGCACCATGCTCCATTAATCCCTTGGTAAGGCCATAGCAGGCCGTTCCCAGCCCACCGGATATGTAGGGAGGAAACTCCCAGCCAAACATCAGCACCCGCATCTGTTAAGCTGTTGCAGTGGCGTGAGTGGAAACTTCACCGAGGGTTTCAGCTGTTCTTTCCGATTTCAGGGTTTCCAGCAGCTGCCTTATTCTGAGTAATTCAGCCACACTCCATGCCTGAGATACTGCGCCTCTGGGTTCAAACGGCGGATCTCCGTCGTATATTTCTGCCACCGTTCCGATACAGTATTCCTGAAGAGCCGGTTGCAGGTCGTCCCAAATTTTTTGGACCACATTCAAGGCCCTTTTTTCATGGGTAGCACAGTAGGCATAGGCATAATGTCCCAGCAACCAAGGCCATACGGTTCCCTGATGATATGCGAGGTCGCGATGTCGCACATCGCCTCCATAATTGCCCTTATAATTGGCATCACGGGGCTCCAGTGTGCGCAGTCCGCGCGGGGTGAGCAGCTCCCTGCCAACTGCCTCAACAACCGCCTTTTTCACTGATTTTTTCAGCGGAGAATACGGCAATGAAACCGCAAAAATCTGGTTGGGCCGCAAGGAAGTATCTGCCAGGTTGTTATAGTAGCTGTCGGCCAGATAACCGCGTTCCTCATCCCAGAAAATCTCCTCAAAACTGCCCTCAATAAGCGTGGGCCAGCGACTCCATGTTTCAATAAAGGAAGTGTCTGCAGCGCAGCGGGCCGCTTCCAGGCAAAAACAAACTGCATTATACCACAGGGCGTTAATATCCACCGCCATTCCTGAGCGGGGCGTAACCGGATATCCATCCACAATGGCATCCATCCAGGTGAGGGCTTTGCCGGTTTCTGAAGCGGTAAGCAAACCATTGCTCATGGCATGGATGCCATTGAGTGTGCCTTTGGCATGGTAGTTTAGTATTTTCTTCAGGGCATCGCCGTAAGTTTTCCATACCTTTCCGGCATCCTGCGTGTAGATGGCATATTGCTGCAGGGCCCAAACGCACCAAAGAGCAGCGTCTGCTGAATTGTAGGATGCATTTTGTTTCTTGCCCACATTCGGCAGCAACCCGTATTTCAGGTCTTTGAGGGTGGTATTAATTACTTCGGTAAAAAGCTGGGGCTGATGCGTGGCAAGGGTTAAGCCCGGAAGGGCAATACAAGTATCGCGGCCCCAGCGGCCAAACCAATGAAAACCGGCCTGTATTTCCTTGCCGCCCCGCACAGTTCTTATGAACTGACCCGCAGCATGATTCAGCATGGCCTCCTCATCTTTCAGCGCCTTTAGCCCCCTGCTGTCTGTTTTGTATCGGGTAAGCAACCTTTCCGTGGGCAAGGGTTTGGTTCCTGCAGAAAACACTACGGGCTTGTTGGGTTCCAGCGGAACTTTAAAATATCCGGGACAATATAGATCCTCCTCATAGGCATAGCCCCTTTCCTGCTCGTGTGCAAATTGCATATGATAGTAGAAATGGGCATGGTGAATGAATTCCTGCTTACCCGAAACCTGGCAATACAGTTTCATTTGTGTATGGTCAATTTCGGTGCATATTACCAGCTTTTGTATTTCGGTTTTACCCATGAAATCGGGTTCCATGCGGCGCAGGTGGTGTATATCTCTGAATGCCATAAGCGGATGAATACCCAGTGAAACTCCCGGAATATTACTTTCCAGCAATTCGTACTTCACCCAAAGTCGGTTTTCTGCCGACGACAGAAACAGGGTTTTCTTAAACCTCACCTGATCCACGCGGAAGGTCCAGCTGATGGCCTCATCCACATCCATCGATTCAAGGTATTGATACCCAACCGGGTGAATGGCATCCGGATACTGGTGTGTGGCCAGTTCAAACCGGTCTTCATAGGCAAACAGGGTTTCATCCAGTGAAGAGAGCAACACCTGCATTTGCTCATATTTATCCGGCAACACCAGCATGCCGTGATATTTGCGGCTATGGCAGTTGCTGAGTGATGATGAGGCATAGGCGCCATGGGGTGAAGTCCGCAACCATTCTCGCTGCAGGTGAAAATCGTTTTTGTGTAGTTGTGCTTGGGTAAAATGCATGGTAAACCTCCGGGAATGCAAAACTGCGATTGCACCGCCGAATGGCTTATGAGGACTGTGGTTGAGGTTGCTGATAGAAATCAGTATAAACAACCTGAATATTTACAGAAATAAGATGGGGAGTTAGTCCCAGTATTTTAATACCTTTTATTTGATTGACAACTGCTCCAGCACATACAGCGCCTCAAACACGTTCTGCACCCCGCTCACATTCACAATCAGGGCCTTTTCCGTTTGCTTCATGCTGAATTTGCCCGGCTGCGTGGCAATATTGCCCATCATTTTCACAAAGGCATCGCTGTGGTAAACAGCCGCATTTTCATCACCGGGAAAATACAAACGCATTCTGCCGTCATTGAGCGTAATTTTCTCAAGCCCCATCTGCTTTCCGGCCCATTTCAAACGCACCGTATCCAATAATGCCAAAACAGCATCCGGCAACTTGCCAAAACGATCGCGCAATTGCTCTGCAAACGCCTTCAGCTGCATTTCTGTTTCTACAGATGACAATTCACTATACAAGGCCAGTCTTTCTGCCACCTGGGTCACGTAATGGCTCGGTATGAGCATTTCAAAGTCGGCCTCCACCTGGCAATCACGGCTGCTGATGTCTTCTGTGGTTTCATCCTCATACAAACCGGCAAATTCCTCGTGTTTCAGTTCGCGTACTGCCTCATCCAGAATTTTGTGGTACATCTCAAATCCCATTTCGGAAATGAAGCCGCTTTGCTCCGCCCCCAGCAGGTTTCCGGCACCCCGTATATCAAGATCGCGCATGGCCACCTGAAATCCGCTGCCGAGATCGGTGTATTCTTCTATGGTACGAAGGCGTTTGCGGGCATCATCACTGAGCGTGCTTAGCGGCGGAGACAACAGATAGCAGAATGCCTTCACATTGCTGCGCCCTACCCTGCCTCGCATCTGATGCAAATCGCTCAGCCCAAACATGTGGGCATTGTTGATGATAATAGTATTTGCATTGGCAATATCCAGTCCGCTTTCAATGATGGATGTGGCCACCAGCACATCATATTCGCCCTCAATAAAGCGTATCATGGCATCTTCCAGCGCAGCCCCTTCCATCTGCCCGTGTGCTACGCAAACACGGGCACCCGGCGCCACCCCTTCAATCATGGCGGCAATGTCGTGAATATCCTTTACCCGGCTGTGTATAAAAAACACCTGTCCGCCACGCCCCAGCTCATGTTGCACGGCCTCGGAGATTACCTCGCGATTGAACGGGTGCAGCTCGGTATGTACGGGCTGACGATTGGGCGGCGCAGTATTAATGATACTCAAATCGCGGGCCCCCATCAGGGAAAAATGCAGGGTGCGCGGAATGGGAGTGGCCGTGAGGGTGAGCGTATCCACATTCACCTTCAGTTCCTTGAGCTTTTCTTTGGCGGCTACGCCAAATTTCTGCTCTTCGTCAATGATCATCAACCCCAAATCTTTAAACTCCACGTCTTTGCCCAGCAACCGATGGGTGCCGATGAGCACATCCACTTTTCCCTCCTTCACCTTGGCCAGAGTTGCTGTCTGCTCTTTGGCGCTTTTAAAACGGTTTAGGTATTCCACATTCACGGGAAATCCGGCAAAGCGCTTGCGGAAGGTTCTGTAATGCTGCTGGGCCAGAATGGTGGTGGGTACCAGCACGGCTACTTGCTTGCTATCGCAAACCGCCTTGAAAGCCGCACGCATACTCACTTCGGTTTTTCCGAAACCTACATCACCGCACACCAAACGATCCATGGGCTGTTCGCTTTCCATATCGCGTTTTACATCTTCGGTAGATTTTGCC
>JBEDNI010000139.1:0-7189 GCA_041170685.1 Bacteroidota bacterium
GCAGTGGTGGTTTCATCTACCGATACGCCTACATGCCTGTCGTCAAAATAACGCAGGTTTATACCGGCTGCTTCGGCTAGTGCCTTGATTGTATTGGCATTCGGAACTTCGATATTAAGTGTATCAAAGAAATGCTGATTGACAACTTTGTATGTGCTACCGATAGACTCAACGCCACGTGCCAGCTCAGAAGCGAGGGCATGCACCCTACCGGCAATCTTTTTCAGCCCGTCGGGACCATGATAGCAGCCATACATACCCGCCATAATACTCAGCAGTACCTGCGCAGTGCAGATATTAGAAGTAGCATTCTGGCGTTTAATGTGTTGTTCGCGGGTTTGGAGGGCCATGCGAAGTGCGCGGTTCCCATTGCGGTCTATACTCACACCGATAATACGGCCGGGCATCTGGCGTTTGTGTTCGTCTTTAGCGGCCATGTAGGCAGCATGCGGACCTCCGTAGCCCATGGGAACACCAAAACGCTGGGTACTGCCCACTACACAATCGGCACCCATTTCGCCGGGAGGTGTAAGTACGGTCAGAGAGAGAATATCGGCAACAAAGCAGGTTTTCACATTGTGCGCCTTGCACTTTTGCACAAATTCACGGTAGTCTTCGATGCTTCCTTTATCATTGGGGTACTGCACCACAGCACCAAAATAGGTAGTGTCGGGGCTGTAGGTTTTATAATTGCCAAAAACCAGTTCCACGCCAATCGGCTCTGAGCGGGTAACGAGAATGTCTTTGGTTTGGGGGAAGATATCTTCATCCACAAAAAACTTCAACCCCTGACCTTTGGGGGACTGCTCCAGAAACATGTGAATAGCTTCGGCTGCTGCGGTGCCTTCATCGAGAAGAGATGCGTTGGCAATTTCCATACCTGTAAGGTCGATAATCATGGTCTGGTAATTAAGTAAAGCTTCCAGACGCCCTTGGGCTATCTCTGCCTGATATGGGGTATACTGGGTGTACCATCCGGGGTTCTCCATGATATTGCGAAGAATCACACCCGGGGTGTGGGTACCGTAATACCCCATACCCATGTAGTTTTTATAAATTTTATTCTTACCTGCTTTAGCTTTCAACATTTCAAGAAAAGCTGATTCACTCATGGGTTCTCCAATATTCAGTGGCTGTGGCAGACGAATCCCCGCAGGCACGGTTTTGTTGATGAGGGTTTCCATAGAATCTACCCCAATGGTTTTCAACATTGCAGGCAGATCAGAAGTACGAGGACCAATATGACGGTCTTCAAATTTCTCGGAATAACGCGTATGTAATTGCATAATTGTGTATGCAAATTTAACAAAAAATGCGGCTCACAGTTTGGTAAAAACTGCTTAAAATTTACCCTCGTCTTTGAAGCTGTAATATCCGGATGCGCCAATAATCAGATGATCCAGCAGCGCCACATCTACCAGTTTGCAAGCATGATCTATTTGCCGGGTTATTTTCAGGTCCGGCTCACTCGGTACCAGGTTTCCGCTGGGATGATTGTGCGCAATGATAATGCCGCAGGCCAGCCGCTCCAGTGCTTTTCTCAGCAATATTCTCACATCGATGACCGTGCCCGTCATCCCACCCTCACTGATTTTTTCCATTCCAATAATTCGGTTGTTCTGGTTCAGGTAAATCACCCAAAAGACCTCATGATTCAAATCTTCCATCTGACCCCGCAACTGATCATAGGCATCCCTGCTGCTGGTGATTCTGGAGAATTTGGCAACAGATTGTTTTTTACGGGCCGCCAGCTCCATGGCCGCCATTATACTGATGGCCTTGGCGTTTCCAATTCCGGGAATAGCGCATAGATCCTGAATACTGGCACGGGCGAGTTCATGTAAATTGCCATGAAATCGTTGTAGTATTATTTTACCCAGATCAAGGGCGCTGTGATTGCGGGTGCCGTGGCCGATAAGTATGGCCAATAACTCGGCATCACTGAGGTTCTGTCGGCCTTTGAGGGCCATTTTTTCGCGTGGACGATCATCTTCGTTCCAAAGTTTAATGGGCAGTGACTCAAACATGTTGATAATTTTTTTGACAAAATAATGTGTAAATAAGCCACGATAGAGCGGCTGGAAAAAACCTACGGCAAGGGCGTCGTAATGAAGATGGACGATACGCGTTCTATCGCGGTAGACGTTGTATCAACGGGATCTTTCAGCCTCGACCTGGCCTTGGGCGTTGGCGGTTTCCCCCGCGGACGTATCATTGAAATATACGGTCCGGAATCTTCCGGTAAAACCACCATTGCCATGCACACGATTGCAGAAGCACAAAAAAAAGGCGGTATTTGTGCCTTTGTGGATGCTGAGCACGCCTTTGATAAATCATATGCAGAAAAACTGGGAATCGATACGGCCAATCTACTCATATCTCAGCCCGATGACGGAGAGCAGGCATTGGAAATCGCAGACAACTTAATTCGCTCCGGTGCTATTGATGTATTGGTAATCGACTCTGTTGCCGCGCTGGTACCCCGTGCAGAAATAGAAGGCGATATGGGCGACAGCAAAGTAGGTTTGCAGGCAAGGTTGATGAGCCAGGCGCTCCGTAAACTTACAGGTACCATCAGCAAAACCGGTTGCGTAGCCATTTTCATCAACCAGCTGAGGGAAAAAATCGGCATCATGTTTGGCAACCCTGAAACTACCACCGGTGGTAATGCCCTGAAATTTTATGCCTCCATCCGTTTGGATATACGCCGCATTGGACAGATAAAAGACGGTGAAGACATTATAGGCAACCGCACCAAGGTGAAAGTGGCCAAAAACAAGGTGGCGCCTCCTTTCCGCGTGGTAGAATTTGACATTATGTATGGCAAAGGCATCAGCCGTGTGGGTGAAGTGCTGGATATCGCAGTAGATGCCGGTGTTGTGCAGAAAAGCGGCAGCTGGTTCAGTTTCGGTGGTACCAAACTCGGTCAGGGTCGCGATTCTGTAAAGGAACTATTGGAAGACAACCCTGAACTCCTCCTGGAAATTGAGGGCAAAATCAAGGCGAAAAACGCTGCCGGCGAAGAAGTAGTGGCTGTGCAGCCAGGCGAAGCTTCGTAAAATCCTATACTAACCTGATTAAATTAAAAGACTGCTTAGGCAGTCTTTTTTATGCCTTTTTATGATACTGCTCACTATACATGGCAGGATACACGACATACAGCATCAGCATTCTGCTGTATCGAAATATGATTGGAAGTAGAATCACTATGGCAATAGGGATTGCCGCAATGGCATAATCAAATAGATTAAGCAGATTAAAGACCACGCTCAGGGTGATTATAATACCTACAATGATGGCGTAACTCCAGTACATGGCTCCAAAGAAAAATCCGGGCTCCGGTTCGTAGCTTAATTTACAATTTTCGCAGGCATACTTTGTTTCGGCAAACTTGCCCAGGTTGAAGATACTATTGGGAAAAACCTTGTCTTTGCCGCAACGCGGACAGCGACACAAAGCAAAACTGATAAATCTGGGTCTTGGATGCTTAAATTCAGGCATCCTTGCGGTTTTTGCGGTAATTGTACCAGGCAAAACCGGCGGCACCTACCAGAAGATAGGGTGTGGCCAGCAAAAACAGAATTCCCTTGTTAATACCATTTCCTACCGAAGCTCCCTTTTTGTTGGTCTGGTTGCTTTTCAATGCCGTTTTACACATGGGACACTGCGCATTTAACCTGGTAGAAAACACCAGTAAGACAGTAAATGTCAGGATAAATAATAGCTTTCTCATAGGTTCCAAGGATAACAGGGCGAAATTAATACATAAACTACAACTCCCGTAATAGAAACATACAACCACAAGGGGAATGTCCAGCGGGCCAGCTTTTTATGTTTTACAAGATTTCCGGTGGTGCTGAAATATATGGTATACAAAACCAAAGGAAGTATGATGGCGGCCAGTAAAATATGGCTGAAAAGTATAATCAAATAGAGCGCCTTCATGAAACCATCACCGCAGTATGGCGTATGATCCATGCTGGTATGATACGCCACATAACTCACTAAAAACAGGGATGAAATAACGAAAGCCAGCAGCATAAAAAACTGGTGCGTGCCCTTGTTTTTCTTTACTCGAATCATATAGTAACCGAGCATCAGGCAAATAGAAACACAGGAATTGAGGACAGCATTCAGAAACGGCAAATGCCTGGCAAGATGAAAATTGGGCCTGTATTCGGAGGGCAGGTATCTGAGCAATACTACCACAGCCAGCACAGCCACGCTCACACCGGAAACAAGCCAAAAAAAGGCTTTATCACTTATCCAGTTCTTTTTGTCTGTATTCATACAATAGATTATTAATATCTTCCTCTATCCTTTTTAACGCTTCAAATCGGTCTTTGTTTTTATTACCGCGGGTAGGCAATATGGCACGAACATGCTTTTCTTTATCAATCAGCACTATTTTATCGTCATGAATAAAATCCTGTCCTTTCTGCTCAGTTGCCAGCAAAAGGTCATTGATTACCCAATCGTAAATTTCCTTTTTAGAGCCGGTACAAAACTGCCAGTTCAGGCGGTCAGCACGAAAACGGGCTGCATAATTTTTCAATACCGCTACGCTGTCCGATTCAGGATCAATAGAAATAGATAGAAAACGCACTTTGGTGTTGCGGTAAAATTTCTCCGCCACAGTTTGCACCTGTTTGTTCATTTCCGGACAAATCTCAGGGCATGTAGCAAAAAAGATATTAGCCACGATGATTCCGCTGTCAAAATCGGCCATAGTGACCGTTTTACCGGTATGATCCTTCAGCTGAATCTCGCTGACGGTATGGTATTGTTTAGTCCCATCTGGAAGAGTTTCGGTCTGGCCAAGATAATCAAGTGGCTTATGCACCCATTTGGCTTTTCCGAGGTAAAAAATCCCCAGTATAGGCAAAAGAATAATGGCCGCAACAGCGGCCACCCTCATAATACCTTTTTTATCTTTTGAACCCATTACTTGGCGTATGTTAAGGCATTGCCTTCATACAACAATCCCATCACCAGTCCGATGATGAAAATGGTGGGCACCAGAATAATCAGTGCAAGGTTTATTTTCTCGTACTTCATGTGCATGAAAGCTCCTACGATGTAGTATGCCTTTACAATACCGAAGAAAATAAAGATGAAATTTCTGAAACCGGTGTGGGGCATCACGAAGTAGATGATGAAGTCCAGCACGGTAATTCCAAGCAATATCCAGAATGTGCGCCAAAGTTCTTTGGTGCCGTGGCTTTCAGCCGGAGGAATATAGTTTATGGCATCGTATTCGCCGGGTTTGGTATAGAATTCCATGGTTATTTAAATTTTAATCAGATTAGGTAAAAGAAGGTAAATACAAACACCCACACCAGATCTACGAAGTGCCAGTACAATCCGGCCTTTTCAATCATTTCGTAATGTCCGCGACGTTCGAATACGCCCCTGGCTGCCATGATGGTTACCACCACATTGATGATTACACCGCTGAATACGTGGAAACCATGAAATCCGGTCACAATGAAGAACAGTGCCGCAAACGGAACCGGTCCTGCTGTTCGGTACTCAGGCTGCCATTCAAAATGGTCTCCAAAGCCCAAAGCGCCAAATACTTTTTGACCGGCTTCTGTAATGCCAAACTGATTACCATACAGGGTAGCCCCTTCACCAATGAAGACTGACCATTCCCATGCCTGGCATCCCAAAAACATGGCTCCACCTATGATGGTATATATCATGTATCGCACCACCTCTTTCTTGCTTTTGCGATGACCCGCCTCCACAGCCAACACCATGGTCACAGAAGACAAAATCAGGATGAATGTCATCACACTCACGAACAGCAATGGGAGGTGAAGACCATGCATGAAAGGAAAATGGTTAAATATCGCTGCCGGATCCGGCCATTTGGTCACGATAGGGGTTTGCACATTGCTAAATCTCTGTGCACCATACTGAACCAGCAAGCTGGAGAAAGTAAACGCGTCAGAAAGCAGGAAAAGCCACATCATGAGTTTTCCGTAACTGACATTAAATGGGGAGCGTCCGCCTGCCCACATGGGCTGTTGTTCAAAGGCCGCCTGTTGATGATTAGCCATGCTTCAAAATTACCCTGCGAAATAAAGGAATAAATACAAATAAATCCACAACAACCCAACAAAATGCCAATAAGTGTGGGTAACCTTCATCAGGGTAAGTTCTTTTTTGTGAACCTGAAACCTGAAAGCCTTTGTTAATGTGACAGTTAACAGAACCATGCCTCCCAAAACGTGTAACACGTGCACAAAAGAAATTACATATACATAGCTGGCTGAAATATCCTCAGGATCCGCATTTACGAACATTAGCCCCCTGGATGTCATATCCTGCCAGCCTAAATACTGCATCAAACAGAATAACAACCCCAAAATCCAGGTAACAGAAATATATACCTTGTTTGACGCCAACTCATCATTCTTAGCAGCCCGGTAGGCCATGGTTATGGTTACGCTGCTTATCATGGCCACAATGGCAGAAATCATAAACTGAATGGGCAGGTCGAACTGCGTCCAGGTGTTTTTTGCTGTTGCATCGGGCATATGCACTATGTAGGCGCTTACAAAGGCCGCAAAAAGCATACAACTGGCAATAATCATTAACACCAGGTTGAAACGCATAGGTTCAATCCGGTAATTCTCTTTGTTCTTCTTAACAATGGTTTTAGTGTTCATTTTTTTAAAATAAGATGTATGTAACAAATACCACAGGGGTGTATAGGAATGAGGTGTAAAGTAATTTCCTTGCATCAGTCACTTCCAGCGACCGATGAAGTTTAAATGCAAAAAATAAAAATAACGCTCCGGAAGGCAGCAGCCCAATGAGGGCCCAAACATCACTCATACCATACAACACAGGCATCACACTGGTTGCAATTAATATGATTGTGTAAATCACTATCTGTAATGCGCTGTATTTGTCGCGGCCACCCTTGCTCGGTAAAAGCCAGTAACCCGCCTTCTGATAATCCTCATGCAGCAGCCAGGCAATGGCCCAGAAGTGCGGAAACTGCCAGAAAAACTGCACCAAAAACAGGATGATTCCTGCATCATCAATAACCCCTGTCGCTGCTGTATATCCTATTAGAGGCGGCAATGCACCCGGAATGGCACCCACCATCACTGCGAGTGGTGTTACGCCTTTTAATGGCGTATAAACAAAAACATACAATACCAAAGACAAAGTT
>JBEDNI010000140.1:0-5226 GCA_041170685.1 Bacteroidota bacterium
GATTTAACAAGAACTGAAGTAATAAAGCTAAGAGCTATTACTAGAATACACCTAAGCCTTGTAGGGGTAAAGTTAGGGGGCTTAGATTTAAGTAAATTAGACTTATCAGAAGCTAATTTATCCGGAGCTGATTTAACTGGAGCTGATTTAACTGGAGCTGATTTACGTGTTACTAAGTTTATAGGAGCTAATTTATCCCGAGCTAATTTATCCTACGCTAATTTAGAAAAGGCTGATTTAACCGGAGCTAAGTTAACCGGAGCTAAGTTAACCAGAGTTAATTTGAGCGGAGCTGATTTAACCAAGGCTAATTTAATAGGAGCTGATTTAACCAGTGCTAATTTAATAGGAGCTGATTTAACCAGTGCTAATTTAATAGGAGCTGATTTAACCAGTGCTAATTTAACCGGAGCTAAGTTAAGATTTGCTAATTTAATTAATGTTAAAGGTTATCAAAAGTAAAAGATATGGCTACAGTAATAGAGGGTATTAAGTTTTACACGATACAGGAGACAGCCTCAGCTCTGAGGATTTCTCCTCAGACAGTAAGAGCCTACATAAAACAGGGTAAGATAAAGAGCCAAAGAATAGGGAGACCTATACTTATTACAGAGAGTAACCTAAAGGAGTTTTTACAGGCTACAAAATAGCCCTACCTCCATAAAGATTACATTACAGAAGTAGGAAAAACTAAGCAAAACTTAACTGTACTTATCGCTGAAATGATAACGATAAAACTCCAAATCCTAAGTAATCATTTAATTTTATAGAGTTGCAATGGCCCAAACAGGGTAGGTAATGAACATACGGGTGTTAAACTCTCTGGCTTTTTAAATTGATTAACATTAATCATGCTGTTTCTGCTTGCAGGCATGGGATAATCAAATATATCCGTGTATACCGGCAGTTTTTGCTTTGTGCCAAGCGAATCTGCATCCATCAGTTGTATGCCTGCATCCCTGAATTGTTTCTGGTAGTCAGCACTTTGAATGGATAGGTAGTTCTCCAGCATCACCCTTTCTCGGGCAATGAAGACCATACCATCCACTTTTTGTTCATTCGCAATCTTCAGGAGCAAATTTAGTTCAGCACCGTAATTAATGGTTTTGATATGGGCATTGGGTATGAGATAAACACCCATATTCCAGCAGAGCATTGCCATTGCCTCCGGTAGCAGTTTGTGTTGCAGTTTCAACAACAAACCGGGAAATGAAAGCAGCAGTAAAAAAGGAATCATCACCATGAATTCTGCATTGCCCACCGAATAGGCCGCCCATAAAAACTGAAATAACAATGCGAACCTAAGCCAACGCAGCGATTGGGGTGGGTGTTGCGATTTTTCATTGTTGGATTGGGGCTTTTTAGTAAAAATTGCAACAACCATGAAACCCACTGCCATTGAGGGGAACAGCCATAGCCAGGGCCATTCGTTGAGGAAATAGGGGATGTTTCCATGTACCTGAATCCATGTTCGTATAGAATTGATGATGCTGAATTTCAGGTTGTCAAAACCCGGAACTAGGTTTACGGTGCCGCTTATGACATCGGAAAAAGGATAGGTCCACCATGTTTTTTGTTGGTAAAAAGCAGCTCCTAAATAGGCAATCAGGATGATTCCCATCGAAATCGCTACCGCACCCCATTTTTGTTTGCCTGCCGGAAAAAACAAAACCGCTGCAAACCACCACCAGCAATGAATTTGATGAAATAATACGGCCATTCCCAGCAACCCGAAACCGACATACAATCTGTGGGTTTTTTCATCAGAATGGTATTTGAGTAATGCCCATGTGCCACCCAAACTAAGTAACAAAGGCATCATATAGGTTTCGTTTTCGGTGGCAAAACGCATGGTGGCGAAGGCACTTCCGGCAATCAATACAGCCACATTTGAAGCTGTTTTATTTTGTATAAGTGTTTCAAAACAACCTTTCAGTATGTAAAGCGAAATGGCTGCGGCAAGGGCGTTCATTACCTGCATCCATGGCAGATAATGGGTAAAATGCTTACCGATAAGCCCGTAGGTAATTTGCCCGAAAGGCCCGTAAAGCAAATGATGTGGTGAAAAAAGCCATCTACCTGAATCGGCATTTTGTAAATATTCTCCTGCGTACCCTAAAGCATCACCGGTAGGATTAATGCCGGGCATAAGCAGGTATAGCAAGCCAAAACCAAGCCACGAAAAAGGCAATATCCGGTTTTTGAGCGCCTGCATACAGGCAAAGGTAACATACAGGCCGTATCTTTGCCCCATGCATCAGGCACTGCAAACCGAAGAGTTTGAAATCATCGCAAGTGTGGCTGCCCAAACGGGCATTCAGGCCTGGGTGGTAGGTGGTTTTGTGCGCGATGTGATGCTGGGTATTCCCACCAAAGATATCGACATTGTGGTGCTGGGTTCAGGTGTGGATTTTGCCGAAAAAGTGGCCAAAAAACTGCCGGGTGATACACACGTGGCTTATTTTAAAAACTTTGGTACTGCCCAGATTAAAACACGGGACTTTATCATAGAAATTATCGGAGCCAGAAAAGAAAGTTACGACAGGCAAAGCCGCAAACCCGCTGTGGAAGATGGTTCACTTATCGATGACCAGAACCGCCGCGATTTTACCATCAATGCCATGTATCTAAGTCTGAACCCATCTGATTTTGGTGCGCTGATGGATCCCTTCAATGGGGTGCAGGATTTGCAGGATAAAATCATCAGAACCCCCATGGGGCCTGATCTTACCTTTAGCGATGATCCGCTGCGAATGCTCCGTGCGGTGAGATTCGCTACCCGTCTGGGTTTTACAATACATCCCGAAACCATGAAGGCGCTGGCTTACAATGCCAAACGAATTTCCATTGTGTCGCAAGAGCGTATTACCGATGAACTCAATGGTATCATCATGTGCAAACAGCCGGGTAAGGGGTTTGAAATTTTGTTTGATACCGGAATTTTGCAAATCATTTTTCCTGAGTTTACAGCCCTGCATGGGGTGGAAACCAAAATGGGCAAAAGCCACAAAGACAATTTCTATCACACATTAAAGGTACTCGACAATCTGTGCGAACTGAGTGATAACCTCTGGTTGCGCTGGTCAGCCATTCTCCATGATATTGCAAAACCCGTTACCAAACGGTTTGATCCTGTTGTGGGTTGGACTTTCCATGGTCATGAAGACCGCGGTGCCCGCATGGTTAAGGGGATTTTTAGGAATTTACGTTTGCCTCTGGATGATAAAATGCGGTATGTTGAAAAAATGGTGGCCCTGCACCTCAGGCCCATTGTGCTCAGTAAGGAAATTGTGACAGACAGCGCCGTGCGCCGCCTGATTGTGGATGCCGGAGATGACGTTCAGGATTTGCTTAATCTATGTCGCGCAGATATCACCAGTAAAAACGAAATCAAAGTCGCAAAACACCTCGCTAACCTGGAAAAAGTCGCAGAAAAAATACAGGATGTTACCGAGCGTGATGCCATGAGAAACTGGCAGCCTGTAGTTACAGGCAACCACATTCTCGAAATGTTTGATATTAGCGATCCCAGGCTTATTGGCGTGCTTAAAAACACCGTGAGAGATGCCATTCTTGATGGAGAAATCCCCAATGATACAGAGCCTGCACTCGCGTTTACCCTTAAAAAAGGACTGGAAATGGGACTTACAGCCCGAAACTGAAAACTTTATCAGTTTCATAGCGGCCCTTCATTGTATTTTTGCCAACAGCAACTATGATACAGCTCGCCAATATTCGATCCAACGCAGACGACATTATCAAAAGATTACAAATCAGGGGAATAGATGCCACTGAATCGGTAAAAGAAATTCTGGATACCGACAAGCAAGCCCGCGACTGCCGTTCCGAAATGGAACAGAACCAGGCGCGTGGTAACCAGATTGCCCGTGAAATTGGTGATTTGATGAAGGCCGGCCGTAGGGAAGAAGCCGAGCTTAAAAAGGCCGAAACGGCAACCGTCAAGGAACGTTTAAAAACACTGGAATCCGATGTAGAAACGCTGGAATCGAAGGTGAAAGAACTTATCATTGCCTTGCCCAATGCGCCTCACGAATCGGTGCCTCATGGCAAATCAGCAGAGGATAATCACACCGTGCTTACCTGGGGCAATATGCCGTCTTTGCCCGAAAATGCGATTCCGCACTGGGAACTGGCCGCCAAGTATGATATCATTGATTTTGAGCTGGGTGTAAAAATTGCCGGTGCCGGATTTCCTGTGTACAAGGGTAAAGGAGCGATTTTACAGCGTGCGCTAATTCAGTTTTTTCTGAACGAAGCCAATAAGGGCGGTTACATTGAGGTACAGCCGCCCATCGTAGTCAATGCCGATAGTGGTTTTGGTACCGGTCAGTTGCCCGATAAAGAAGGACAGATGTATTATGCTCCGCTGGATGATTTGTATCTGATTCCTACTGCTGAAGTGCCCATCACCAATATGTACCGCGATGTGATTCTGGATGAAAGTGCACTGCCGGTAAAACATGCCGGATATACACCCTGTTTTCGCCGTGAGGCAGGCAGCTACGGAGCCCATGTTCGTGGCCTGAATCGCCTGCATCAGTTTGATAAAGTTGAGATTGTACAAATTGTGAAGCCTGAAAACAGCTATCAGGTACTGGAAGATATGAGTGCCTATGTGCAGGGGCTGCTGCAAAAACTGGGTTTACACTACCGTGTGCTGCTGCTTTGTGGCGGTGATATGGGCTTTGCTTCTGCCAAAACCTACGATATGGAAGTTTGGAGCGGTGCGCAGAATCGCTGGCTGGAATGCAGCTCTGTGAGCAATTTTGAAACATTTCAAACTCACAGACTAAAATGCCGTTTTCGCAATTCTGCCGGCAAAACAGAACTGGCACATAGCTTGAATGGTAGTGCACTAGCTCTTCCGCGTATTGTGGCCGCACTGCTTGAAAATAATCAGACCCCGGACGGTATTAAAGTTCCGGAATGTCTCGTGCCTTATACGGGATTTGATATCATCGCATAATGCCGATTTATGGAACATCTTAAATATCCCGTTGGTAAATTTGATGCTGAAAGAACTGAATATCCGCTGGAAGAATTGCTGGAGTATGTTCTCCAGATTCAGTCTTTACCCAACGAATTAAGCAAATTGCTCAATGGAATCTCCGCAGAAAATGCGGAGAATACATACAGGCCCGGCAGCTGGAACGTTCGACAAATCATTCATCATCTTGCCGATGCGCACATGAATGCATGGGTAAG
>JBEDNI010000141.1:0-4546 GCA_041170685.1 Bacteroidota bacterium
CCATCATCCTTGTGATTAGCTACATGATCGCCGCATTTATCTGGTGGGCCATCAGTCTTGTCAATTACAGCAAAACCGAAAAAGACCTGAGATTGCAGTTATATCGGTCAGACAGCCTGCACCTGGCAGGCGAAATTTCCCACAACATGTTTGGCGGAAAATTCACCGGAAATGATTCTATGGTTTTTCAATACCGTGGGCAAACCCTTTTTGTTGATACACAGAAACTAAAAAATTATTTACTGGCCAAATATCCTCCCTACGACATCACATTTTATCCCGGTCGCTCGTTTGAAAATATTTTTTCGGTAAAAATTAAAGCTTCTGTAATTGAAAATGAACATAAAAAATATGAAAGAAAAAAGGATAGCTGGATTTATGAAGGTGTGGTAATGACAATGATTATGCTGGTTTTGGCCATGGCGCTTTATCTGTTTCTGGACAGAATTTTAAGGCTCAATGCACAGCAGAACAATTTTTTACTGGCGATTACTCATGAATTGAAAACTCCCGTAGCAGGCAGTAAACTGGCAGTTCAAACAGCCCAAAGAAAACTAACCTCAGAACAGGTTGAATTGGGCAAACTATTGCGCATGGCAGATAGCAATGTAAGCAGATTGTCCCGCATCATAGACAATGTGTTGATGGCTACGCGTGTTCAAAGCAGCAGCCGAATGAACTTTATTATTCAGGATTTGGTGTTGGAAGAGCTTATCGAAGACACATTGGCTGAGTTAAAAGATTCATTACCCGACACAGCCCGCATCACTACCCGGTTTGTACCCGAACTACTGATTCGTGGGGATCGCGAATTGCTGCAAATGGCACTAAGCAACCTGATTAGCAATGCGGTAAAATACAGCAAGCCGGGAAACGAAGAAGTACATATACAAACCTTTATTCACAAAGGTCGGGTTGGAATGTCGGTGTCAGATAATGGAAGCGGAATTCCAGAAAAAGAGAGAAAAAATATTTTTAAAATGTTTTACAGAATGGGCGACGAACGCACGCGAAGCAGCTCAGGTACCGGCCTTGGACTATTCTTAGTAGAAAAATTACTTCGTCAGCATTCTGCCATAATTTCCATTGCAGACAATCTACCCAACGGAACAACGTTTAATTTGTTGTTTAAAGAAAGGGCAAACGTATGAAAACGAACAGATTACTTTTGGTAGAAGATGAAGCAGACATTGCGGATCTTGTTAAATTAAATCTTGAGTCTGAAGGATACAAGGTAATTGCGGTTAGAGACGGATTACAGGCATTACAAAGATTTAAAGAAGAGAGTTTTGACCTCGTCATTATGGATGTAATGCTGCCTCATGTGGATGGAATAACCGTTACAGAAAATATACGACTAACCAATTCGGAAATCCCTATTCTTTTTCTATCGGCAAGAAATAATACACAAGACCGCATCTTGGGATTGAAAAAAGGTGGGGACGATTATCTGACCAAACCCTTTAATCTGGAAGAATTGCTGCTGCGTGTACAAAAATTGCTGGGCCGCAGCAAGGTGTCAACAGAAAATGATATAGCCTTGCATGAATATCGTTTTGGTGAAAATTACGTAAACTTTGACAGCTTTGAAGCCCGTGGAAATGAGGGAACCTTCATTTTGACCAAGAAAGAAAGTTTATTGCTGAAGTTGCTGATAGAAAATCGTGGTCAGGTAGTGAGCCGGGAAAGGATTCTACAAACGGTATGGGGGTACAACGTTTATCCCAGCACCCGCACGATTGACAATTTTATACTGGCTTTCAGAAAGTATTTTGAAAAGGACGTAAAAAAACCGATCTACTTTCACAGCATGCGGGGAGTAGGATATAAATTTACGGAAAAATAACCTAAAAAGCAAGTCCTACGCTCACTTTTACTCCAAAGTTGCGTACGTTGTCTGCTTCGCGGTAGGTAAGTCTCCAGATTGCATCCAATCTGAGTATTTTAAAGATGTTTTCAATGCCCAGACTGCACTCCAGGTAAGGCAAATCGGTAAATGATTTGAACTGAGAAACAGGGCCCTCCTCGGTATTTTGAGGAATAATGTTGAAATTTTTCCTGTCCAGACCTCCATAAATGGCTTTACTGCCGAGCACTTCCCTCCATTTAAGCTTATTTAAAAGAGGAATACGATTAAAAAACAAACCGTTCAGATGATGTTCGGCTGAGGCAGAAATGCTCCTATCAGTAATAAATTCAAAAATCCTCATCTGGTTGTATGCTCCTGAGTTATATACAAAGCTTTGGTTGCCTATATAGACGGTTAAAAGCGGATAGGGCAGGTTGCCAAAAACCCGGGATGCCTCTACATTAAATGCGGTTCTTCCCATCGCACCCCATACTTTATTGTAATTTAATCCGGCCACCAAACGGGTATAATTAAACTGGCTGCCGAACACATTTTTATATCCCTGAATCCAGGTACCGTAATACTCGGGACCAATACCGGTAAATGTAACGCGCCTATTGTCGTTCTGGAGGTAATAATATTTGGGAGAATAACGCAGTGATATCTGTGTGGTTGTATTATAAAACTCGTTAGCATAAGCAGTGGTATCCGGAAAATAAGGGTACCAGGCGAAATTAAAGTTGCCCACCTTTTGAAAAAGGTATGCCCTGTTTCCAAAACTCATGGATAATCTCAGCCCATTTCTCAAATCCGTACCAAACATAATTCGAGCGTCGCGATTCATGTTCAGGTTATTACTTCCCAG
This sequence comes from Bacteroidota bacterium, assembly GCA_041170685.1. GTDB lineage: Bacteria > Bacteroidota > Bacteroidia > NS11-12g > UBA955 > RGEC01. Next base: position 2,715 of record JBEDNI010000141.1, read on the forward strand.
CAAATTAAAGGCGGTAAACAATCCGGTACTGTAATCTTCATTGTCGGAAATACCAATTTGTTCCACATCCCTGCGGTAAACCGCCCCCAGTTTGGTCCAGCGTTTACGGTTCAGGATGCGCTCCATTTTCAATGAGTATTTCCATTGTTTATCCCAAAAACCATAAGCACTAAAACCTTCTACAATCCAGTTTTTACTGTATGTTGGGGTGGTTCTGAATCCCAGGCGAAGTCTGGGACCTTCCAGCTGGTTAAAACTCACCAAACTGTAATATGGGCCAAAATCTATTTTTCCGAAATTTTTATAGCCGTCAACCAAAAAATTAACTACATCTACGTATGTGCTGATTCGCGGAAGATTTACCAGTGTATCAATCTTTGCCGCAATCCTGTCATCTGTGGCGGTGTTGGGAAGGTGTCTGTTTTGTTTCCAAAATGAATCCGGTCTATTGAGTGCATCCTTATCCATGGTAACCCGTGATTCAAAAAACTTTGGACTGTGTTTAATATTGGTAACAATATTCTTAGCGGTTACAACACTGGTTGCTACCACACCTGCAGCCTGCGTACTTACCTCTGCAGCATCTATCACAGCGCGTGTATTGACACAAAAATATGAACCATTATCAGTAGGCGTATATTCCTGCGTAATTCTCAGTTTTTCTATATAATTGATATTGGAACTACTGTTTAATTCCAATGATAATTTTAACAACGCGCCCGTCGTATCTTCAACCCATATAAATCCTTTAAAGGCAAGGTCTTTTTCAATTTTAGGTGCGCAATAAATTTGAAATACCCGCCTGGGACCTGTTTTATCTACATGAAGGAGTTTGTAATCATAGGTATTCATGGCAGACTCTGCAATGGGTGAAACTATCCCTTTGTCTATCACCACTAGGGTGTTCATATAAAAATTATAGTTAACAAAAGTACTGCCCAGTACCTGAGATATAAAGGTCCCATCCTGCACTCCGATACCCTTTATTCTCGACGCCCTGATATATTCTTTGGTGAGGTAAGGGTTTTTATTGAAATAGTAATCACTGATAACTTCGGAAATAAATACCGGTAAAATGGATTTTTCTTTGTTGCCGTTCAAATAGCTTATGGTATCAAACAAGGGGCCTATTTCCTGCCAGAACTTTCCTTTTCGCAACTTGTCTGAAATATTATTGACAGCAATGGTGTTTTTCGTAAATGTTTCGCATTGGTAATGCTCCAGTTTATCAGGGTTATTTCTGTTCCGATTTTCCTGAGCCAAAGCAATCCATTTGAGCGCCGGGTTGGTTTTAAGACGTATCACTACCTCTTCCGTCTGTATTACATTTCTCAGCATCTCTACTTCCATTGCGCCTGAAGATTGGTTATTGAGCTTAATATATCGCGTTATGTAGCCCATATACTCCACCCTGAGGGTATCGGAGGGAAATGTTTCACCGATCCAAACAAAATTCCCTTCAAAATCTGAATAAAACCCCTTTTCTGTGCCCTGGAAAAAGAAATTGGCAAACGCAAGCGGCTCGCGAGTTTCTTCAGCGTAAATCTTGCCTGAAAGCCTTTTGGACTGACCCTGCAGTATTGCAGAAACCAATAGATAAAGAATGAGTAATATGCCTTTAAATACCCTATTCACGAATTCACCAAATATAAGGTACAATTTTTTATTTTACCGGTATATCCACTGCTGCCATAATGCTGGTGCATGTAGCTACGAGTTTATGACTTCCGTCTTCCTGTAGATCCAAAACTTCGCCTTCACAGAATAGCAAAAAATTTCCAGATTTCACCACTCGGCCCACAGCGAGTAAATTCTTTGAAACTGAAGGATTT
>JBEDNI010000141.1:4565-9767 GCA_041170685.1 Bacteroidota bacterium
GGATACTTTTAAATCTACGGTTACAACATTTTTCCCTTCAGCCACAGAAGTGTAGGCTGCAATACCTGTAGCCACATCACAAAGGGTTGCTGTAACTCCACCATGGGTAAACCCATTTTGCTGAAGATGATGTTCTTGCACCGATAATGCCAGGGTCGCTTCACCCTGCTTCACATCCTGCAATATCAAACCCATGTGTTTGATAAAATGGTTGTTCTTAAGTCTTTCCTGTAAATATGATTTGATATCGTTCATTATCGAATGGGATTATAACCTGATTCTTTCAAAATATTACCTGCATTATATTCCTCCCAGATTTGCTTCAGAGATTTTCCTGTTTTTTCAGCATAGGCAGATACTATTTTCAAACCGGAAAAATTACCGATTCTGGGTGGACAATCCTCCGGCAAGCCAGCCCCTGTTGTGCGTTCACCCTGTATGAAAAATCGTTTGTATCCCCTATTGAAATCCGTACTGAATAGCATTTTTTCCTGTATATAAAAGTTCCAGATATTGGATTCTTCTTTCTGTAGAAACTCCCACTCATCGGGGGTGTAGCCCAATAAACGCGCCGGAGGCATATCCGGGGCTAGTTGTAACAGACTGTACCATAATTTACCTTGATAAATCATTTCATCGAGCATGTTTTTTCTTGGATGCCGCTCCAAATAACGGCCGTTTAGATAGGTAATGCCAAGGTAAGGCGCTATTTGCTCTGTGCGCGCATATCTTTTCATCCATGCCGGCATCCCTTCAATCTGGTTGTAAATAGAGCATGTGTCATCTAAAAACATCTCTGCGCTGTAACCCAATACATGCTTCCCTGAAACTGTATCCGTAAAGGTATTGGTCATGCTAAACTGGCTGAAATACACAAATACTTCAAACTCACCTGCATCCGGGAAATGTTTTTTTAACGCCATAATGCATTTTTCAATATCTGCATTCAGCCCGGGATAACGAGCGTAATGTTTTTTTACAGTAACCATTATTGGCTTGTTTAGTGCATAAAAACGTGATAGAAACACAGCCAGCACTGAATCGTTTTCCATGTATGCCGGAGGAATACCCATGATATCTACACACCAGCGGTCAAATTTCTTGGTGAATTGTTGTTTTATTGTCTTCACATCGTCCGCAGTTAAACCCGATTCTCCGGTTCGTTCAATTGCAGCGGTCAGGTCTTGAACAGGCAGCTTAGTTTGTTTTTCGGAGGTACATCCAACAAACAAAGTAATAATTGCTGAAAAACATAACAGGCAATTCGTGAAAATTGTGTTTTTTTGCATAAAGGAATATGAATACGCAAATTAAGTCCAGATTACGCTTGTGTACCCTCATCATGGGCATTACACTTATGCACACGGTTAACGCACAGGACAATCGCAAGGTTGCTATCGGATTCAAGGTAAGTCCTAATTTCGCATGGACTCGCATTATGGAAGGCCCTATGGAGAATAATGGTCTGGGACTTGGATTCAGTTATGGGCTTATGGGAGATATCAATATTGCCAAAAATCCAAATTATTGGTTGAGTACAGAATTCATTGTTACCTCCACCCCATCTAAAATCAACACAGGAGATACCCTATGGACCGACGACAGAAGAACAATTGGTTTGCCCTACAAAAACGCCAGTTTCAGTTATAATTTACAATACATCCAAATTCCGATTACCCTGAAGTTAAAGACCAATGAAATCGGCGAATTCAAGTATTGGGGACAATTTGGCGTATCACCGGCGTTTTTAATGCAACAAAAACTAAAAACCGTAACTACACCCGGTATATATGGCAGCGGAACCCAGTCTCACAATCCTAATTTGGATGCCAATGACAAATATGATTTTACAGGGGATATGGGGAAATTTGAAGGAAATGGGGTTTTTCAGGATGATGTAAGAAAAGCTCGGATTTCTCTGATTATTGGAGCCGGTATAGAAACCGAAATCAGCGGTAAGACCATGTTTTCAGCCGGACTGAGATTTGACAATGCCTTCTCGGATGTATTTGTGGATGACGCTGTCGATGGAAGAAATAATTTTCTGGGCATACAGCTTGGCGTATTCTTCTAATTTAACAACGTGAAAATTGCCCTCGCTCAGTTGAATTACCGAATCGGTGATTTTGAGCTCAATACCTCTAAAATTTACGAAGCCATCACGGAAGCAAAATCACAGGGAGCCGACCTGGTGGTTTTCAGCGAATTGTCGGTTTGCGGCTATCCGCCGGAGGATTTGCTGGATTATGAATGGTTTGTAGAAAAATGCGAGCAAAGTATGGAAGCCATCGCGCAAAGTTGCCAGGGAATTGCCGCAGTGGTAGGCGGGGTAATGCGCAACCGCGACAAGGGTCGAGGACTTTTTAATGTTTCATGCTTTTTGCAAAATGGTCGAATAGAACATATCGTAAGAAAAACCCTTCTGCCCACATATGACGTTTTCTCGGAATCCCGATATTTTGAGCCGGCGGATGAGGGTCAGATTTTTGAGTTTAAAGGGGTAAAAATAGGCATCGCGATATGTGAAGATATCTGGGACGTATACAATGAGTTTCTGTATGATAAAAGTCCGCTGCAATCCCTAAAGAACGCCGGTGCTCAGCTTATCATTCATCCCAGTGCTTCGCCGTTCAATGTGGGTAAAATCAGGATGCGGGATAAAGTTTTTGCCGGAAATATAGAACGTTTTGGGCTGCCCATCGTATACGTAAATCAGGTAGGAGCCAATACTGATCTCATTTTTGATGGTGATAGCCAGGTTATCAGTGCAGAAGGCAAAACTGTGAAACAGCTGCCGCTGTTTGAAGAAAAGGTTGATTACATCACTTTTGGGAAAAGCGATTTTCTGGGAGTTCCGATGCACTTTGCCGAACCGGAAGAAACAGCACTGATGCACGATGCCATTGTATTTGGTATCCGCGATTATTGTCGCAAAACAGGATTTAAGAAAATCATACTTGGATCTTCAGGAGGAATTGATAGCGCATTGGTTCAGGCATTGGCCTGCAAAGCCCTGGGACCGGAAAATGTGCATGCCTTGCTCATGCCATCGCCATATAGTAGTGAAGGTTCGGTAAATGACGCAGTTCAGCTGAGTAATAACCTTAATTGTGATTACCAGATTGTGAAAATAGATGAGATTTTCAACAGTTACCTGAATTTGCTTAATCCGGCTTTCGATAAATTACCTACCGACATCACAGAAGAAAATCTGCAAGCGAGAATCAGGGCTAATTTACTGATGGCAATGAGCAATAAAATGGGTTATTTGCTGCTTAACACCAGCAATAAAAGCGAAATGTCGGTGGGATACAGCACACTGTATGGTGATATGTGCGGCGGACTAAGCCCCATCGGTGATGTATGGAAAACCAAGGTTTATGCCTTGGCGAAATACATCAACCGCGAAACTGAAATTATCCCTGCATCCATTTTAAGCAAAGCCCCATCGGCAGAACTCAGGCCCGGTCAAAAAGACACAGACAGCTTACCGGATTATCCCATTCTGGACGAAATACTGCACTGGTACATAGAAGAAAGAAGGAGTCGGGAAGAAATTAAAGCCCAGGGGTACGATTCTGCTTTGGTTGATAAAATTATCAATATGGTGAACCGTGCTGAATACAAAAGATTCCAGGCCCCTCCCATCCTAAGGGTTACATCCAAGGCATTTGGTAGAGGCCGACAGATGCCGCTGGTTGCTTTTCATGGCTAAAAGACTTCCCGGTAATTTCTGGCTGATGAGCATCGGTTCGATGCTGTTTTTTCTTTCATTCAATATTATTCTGCCTGAACTTCCGGATGTATTGAAAAAACTGAGTGGCGAAGCATTTCTGGGCTACATTTTACCTGCCTTTGCATTCAGTGCATTGCTGGCAAGGCCTCTCAGTGGCTGGGTAACCGATTACCTTGGAAGAAAAAAGGCCATGATAGGCGGAGCCTTGTTTTGTGTGATTGCCGGATTACTGTATCCCTGGGCGCAAACCATCGGACTATTTTTTCTCATACGTTTTATTCATGGTTTTTCCGCAGGTTTTTCCCCCACCGGATTTACCGCATTTACGGCAGATATTGTACCCGAAGCCAGAAGAGGTGAAGCATTCGGGTGGCAGGGTATTTTTAGCAATTCAGGCACTGCGGCTGGATACGCGGTAGGGGCCTCCATCGTTATGTGGTGGGGACAAAACGGGCTTTTTCTCTCAAGCTCCATTCTGGGAATTCTTGCCATATTCATCTTTTTTCTATTACCGGAAACCAAACCATTACGTCCTTCTGCCCCTTCCCGAAAACTATTTTACTGGAGGGCCTGGCCCCCTGCTTTATTAATGTTGCTTGTTTGTATTCCTCTAGGGGCATTACTGACCGCTATGCCGGACTTTACCAAACAGCTGGGTTATGATAATAAAGGTATTTTCCTGACTGTTTATATCGGCAGCAGCTTACTGGTCAGGGTATTCAGCGGTAAACTTAGCGACCGACTGGGCAGTGCAGCCGGAATCGCCATAGGCAGTGCGTTTCAAATGGTGGCCCTGCTGTTGCTTTTTTATCAGTCTGCATTTTTCGTGGCAGCATTTCTATATGGTGTAGGGCAGGGATTCAATGCCCCTTCCCTCTTTGCATGGGCCGGTAGTGTGAGTACACCCGAAACAAGAGGCCGTGCGTTGTCTATGCTTTTTATGGCACTGGAAATAGGCGTAATCATCGGCGGTGTGGGCACCGGCTGGATTCTAAATTTAAGTAAAAATAGCTACCATCTGGTTTTTGGGTTTTGCGCCATTGCTTCACTCATGGCTCTCGCATTTTCGGGGGCGCAACATAAAAGAGCCCGATTTAACGGGCCTTCTTAATTAAGTTAATTATTTGTATTGAAAGTGGTTGAGCAGCCAGGTTACATCGCGCTTCCATTTGCCATGCACATTGAATGAACCAAACATAAAATTGATCATTTCCTGCTCATTTGCAGCGGTTCTACCATACTTTTTCTCAAAAAGACCATCCATTACATCCATGTAATGAGAGAAATCTACCATACAGTCATACCAATTGTTAAAGACCGCGTAGTAGTTGTGACCCGAACGGATGGCAGTAGTTTTGCGTCCGGTGCCGGGAAATCTCATACCGGTGAGATTAGCATACTTCTTGGCATACCAGCTGTTTTTTCCATCCGCACCACTCTCTTCAATTTTAATAACGGTGAACAGC
>JBEDNI010000142.1:0-5191 GCA_041170685.1 Bacteroidota bacterium
CACCAAAACCCATATTCTCAATCACACAGAGATTCTGACCAAATTGGAAAGAATGGCTTGTGAAATATGCGAAAAACACATTGACAGCGGTGAATTGTTAATATGCGGTTTGAATGATCGCGGTTTTGCACTTTCTCAATTATTGGGTAGGAAAGTGGCATCAATAGACCCCAATCTGAAAGTTACCGATATCAATGCCAGGGTACTAGGCGATAAGGTTGAGTTTTTGCCTGAAGTTGGTTTTCGGGGTAAACATGTGCTGGTTATGGATGATGTAATCAATACCGGAAACACACTCATGCAGGTGCTATCTGAAATTTATCGATTCAAGCCGAATAGCATTGGTACTGTTTTTCTGGCCAAAAGAGAACATCGTAATTTTCCGGTGAAAGCCGATTATGTGGGCATCTCCATTGCCACCACACTACAGGAACATGTTCAGTTTGACAGCACGGATCCTAACAATCTGTCTATTTACCTGGTGTAATTTTATTCTTCCACGTAGTTGAGATCCTTGTGGAAACTTTCTTGCACATTGAAGGTGCCCCAGGCAGCCAGTAACAGACAAACGGCTCCCACAATCAAAGCTGCAGTTGCATTTGCATGGCTGCTCAGTTGCATGTTAGTCAAGGCATTAAAACCGAGGGTGATGGGAACCACGCCACCCCTCACAAAATTGGGAACGGTGGCGGTTACCGTACTTCTGATATTGGTGCCAAATTGCTCACTGGCATTGGTTACAAACAAGGCCCAGTATCCTGTGGCAAGCCCAAGCAGATAACTCATTCCTTTGAGCCAGGTAGGAGAGACGTTGCTGCTGAACAAATAAACCAGGGTGAGTATCGCAATACCGGTCAGATTAAAGTATATCACCTTTTTACGGCTTTTAAAAAGCTGTGAAAGCAATCCACTGAGCAAATCACCGCTACTAAGACCCAGATAGCTCCACATCACCATTTCTGCAGTTTTAATGCTACCTCCCTGTATCCCGATTTCCGGTATAAATCTGCCCGATAATGCAATGAGAACGCCCACTACAAACCAAACCGGCAAACCAATTACTATGCACGACAGGTATTTTTTAAATGTTTGCCGATCACGCAGCAACATAAAAAAGTTGCCTTTTACTACATTGGTCTTTTTTAGCTCGTGGAACATGCTGCTTTCGAAAGTCCCGGCTCTTAATGCCAGCAAAACCAGGCCTAAAACACCACCCATGATGTAAGCCGTTTGCCAGTTCTGTATATTGTCTGATAGAAGATTTCGTAAAATCTGGGTTATTTCAGGTCGGTTTGCAACAAAAAAAGCAAACACAGCACCCAAAGCACCAAAGGTTACTATGATCATGGTGCCAATGCCGCGTTTTTTGGTTGGCATACTTTCCGCTACCAAAGTTACGGCAGCCCCCAGTTCTCCTGCCAGCCCTACGCCCGCAATGAAACGCCAGACAGCGTATTCGGTGAGGTTGCTTACAAATGCATTGGCAATATTGGCAAAACTGTACAGGAGAATGCTGCCAAAAAGCACTGAAACCCTGCCTTTACGGTCACCCCAAATGCCCCAAATCAGACCGCCCAGAAGCATGCCCGACATTTGCCAGTTGAACAGGGTGGTTTCAAACTCAGGCGCTATACCCAGCGCCTTCATGCTGTCAACCTTGATGATGTTGAAAAGGATGAGGTCGTATATGTCTACGAAGTAGCCCAGTGAGGCCACAATAATCAGCAACACAATATTCTTTTTGACAGCCATGATTCTTTTTAAAAGAGATGGCCCAAAGTTGCACAAATTTTCTCCAGAAACAAACGATCGGTTTCGTCAAAACACGAAAAATGTTCACTATCGGCGTCCAGCACTGCCACCACTGCACCATGCTTGCAAACCGGAACCACAATTTCGCTATTGCTTTCTGCAGAACAGGCAATGTGACCCGGAAACTGATGAACATCCTTAACTACCAGGGTTTCGTTTTGGGCCCAGGAAGTTCCACAAACTCCCTTACCAAATGCTATTCGGGTACAGGCTACGGGCCCCTGAAACGGCCCTAACACAAGTTGGTTGTCCTTTACCAGATAAAATCCTACCCACCACCAGTGAAATGCTTCTTTGAGCACGGCTGAAACATTGGCCAGGCCGGCAATCAGGTCTGTTTCTGTTTTCAGTAACCCTTCTATGCGTGCTTCACATTCAGTATAAATCCGTAATTTATCGTCTGCAGTCATGGAGTCTATCATGGGATTATCGTGGATAAATGGTTGCGAAAATAAGTCCAAAACGTTTGTCAGCGTCCGATGAATGTCGTTAGTTTGAAGGTTTAACTTGTGATATATGGCGATGGAGGTGGTCAATACCCAACCGTTTGAGGTGGTTTTTACATTCGTAAGACATCCGTATTTCGGACTTTTGGTAGAGGCCAATGCTGTGCAGCTGCTTGCCAATGGGGATTTTTCACTCACCTTCCAGCGGGTCAGGCAGCAAACCAGCACCTATTTTAAATTGAATCCGGAGCAGACTGAGGTGGTAAAACTACTGGAAGAGTTTGAAGTAGACGGAATCATGAAACGTTTTTACAATGGCAACAAGCGCATTCGCCCCAACGAATTTCTGCTGAAACATTACACCCCGGAACTGCATAAGCTCGTGCGGCCATACATTGAGAAGAAGTTGTCAGGCGTATTGGATATCATTAAGAATTACCCAATGTACTGGTCCGGAAAAACAGGACAGGCGCAGGGTGAGGAAATTCATTATTCCGAAGAACCGGCCACCGTGCTGTTTCATTTCAGACGCGATGAACTTGGAACCAATTATTTCGCCACCATTAGGCACAACAACGAGAAGGTGGAATTTTATCATAACGATTCTGAGATTATTTCTGAGAATCCCTCCTGGCTGATTACCCCTAATAAATTGCTGTTTTTTCCCAAGCACATTGACGGGAAAAAAATCCGTCCTTTTTTAAGTAAAAAATTCATCCACGTTGAGCCACACCAGGAAGACAGCTACATGGACAAGTTTGTAAAACCCTTGCTGGAAAATCATGATGTGTTTGCCAAAGGGCTACAAATTGTAACCGAACAATTACCCGCAAGACCGGTTATTCGCTTGAATAAACTGTTTCAGGATAAACAATACCTGAGCCTGTATTTTCAGTACGGTGGTTGGAATTTCCCATTTCACATCCATAAAAAAGTGAATGTATCGCTGGAGAAAAATGGCAAGGATTTTATTTTTCACCGAATACGTCGTTCGCTGACCATGGAAAGTGAGAAAATAGCGCTGCTAAAAGAGCTGGGGCTTGAAAATGTGGAAGGCAGTCTCTTTGCCCTGGAGAATTCCGGTCAGTCGTATGAATTAATTACCTGGCTAAACACCCACGCAGAGCTATTACACAGAAATGGATTTCAAATAGATCAGGAAGCATCTGATATGCGTTTTTACCTCGGGCCTGTGAGTCTGGAGGTGAAACTGACCAAGGGTGCAGACTGGTTTGATGTATTGGCTGTGGTTCGTTTTGGTACTTATGAGATTCCGTTTATCCGATTAAAAAAGAATATTCTGGAAAAACGGAGGGAGTTTATATTGCCCAATGGTGAAATCGCCATTTTGCCCGACGAGTGGTTCACCCGATTCGGAAAAATCGCGCACCTGGCAGATTTGGAAGGAGATTGTTTTAGGGTGAGAAATATGCATTTTTCCCTGCTGGATGACTTATCGGATTATGTGGATGTAGATGTGGCCAAATCGGGATGGGAAAAACTGTTGCAGTCTGATAACATTCCCGAATTTCCATTGCCGGATGGACTGAATGCTGAGCTTCGACATTATCAAACGGAGGGTTACCATTGGATACGATTCCTATTCGAACATAAAATAGGGGCATTGCTAGCCGATGACATGGGCCTGGGTAAAACCCTGCAAACGCTGGCCGTGATAAAGTACATGGCAGATTTACCACCAACATCGTTAACAGAAAGTGATGCTATGAGTATGGGTGAAACACCCGTGACAGGAGAAATACCCCAATTGGAATTATTCAGCCCAACTTCAACATCCTTGGTTAACAGCGAAACAGTTCATGCTCAGAAACGCATGCCCTGTCTGGTAATCGCTCCCAAATCACTTTTGTATAACTGGCAGGCAGAGGCAGAAAAGTTTTGTCCAACTCTCAAAACCCTTATTTATACAGGCATATCCAGGAATAGACTGCTTCCCAAGTTTGCACAAAACGATCTTATCATCATGAGCTACGGAACCATGCGCAACGACATTGATGAACTGCAACGCATCCCATTTCGACTGGTGGTAATAGATGAAAGTCAGGCCATTAAAAACCCTACATCGCTCACCGCCCGAAGTTTGCTGAAAATAGACGGTATCTACCGGCTTGCACTCACGGGAACCCCCATAGAAAATACCCTGCTGGATGTGTGGAGTCAGATGAATTTCCTAAACCGAGGTTTGCTGGGTTCTTACGGGTATTTCGAAAAGAATTTTATCAGACCCATAGAGAAAAATCAGGATGCAGGCCGAACTTCCGAACTAAAACGCATTCTCGATCCGTTTGTACTGCGCCGTACCAAAAAACAAGTGGCCAAAGAGTTGCCGCCCAAGGTGGAGAAAATACACTATTGCGAAATGACACCCGAACAGGCAGAGCAGTATGAGAAAATTAAAAGTCAATATCGAAATGAAATCCTTGAACATGTCAGCCAAGTGGGGATGGCACGTTCGAGATTGAAAATTTTTAATGGTTTAATGCACCTACGGCAGCTGGCTTTAAATCCCATATTAAAAGATGATGATTATGAAGGGCAATCGGGAAAAGACGATGAAATAAGAAGAATGTTACAGCGTGCGGTGGAGGGTGGACACAAGGTTTTACTGTTTAGCCAGTTTGTAAGTTACCTGTCAGTCTTCAAAGATATGTTACAGGCCGATGGAATCGAATACAGCTATCTCGATGGAAGTATGGATGAAAAGGAGAGGGCAGAGGCCATTAAACGCTTCCAGGATAATGACCATGTAAAGGTGTTTCTCTTGAGTTTGCGCGCAGGAAACTCCGGCCTTAATCTCACGGCTGCAGATTATGTGTTTCTGGCAGATCCCTGGTGGAATCCCTTTACCATGAGGCAAGCCGAGGATCGTGCCCACCGTATTGGTCAGGAAAAAGCCGTGTTTTCCTATAAAT
>JBEDNI010000143.1:0-5164 GCA_041170685.1 Bacteroidota bacterium
CTTCCGGGGAATGCTTTGTCCAGGGTTTCCTTAATCTTACCCACAGAAACATCTTTGGCTTTATCAAACTGTATGATGAATGAATTACCCCCTTTAAAGTCGATACCGGTTGTTAAGCCCCCCTTGTAAATAAAGGCACCTATACCAAACAGAATAATAGGCAGAGAGAGAACGTAGGCACGCTTACGGTATTTAACAAAATCAAAATTGGTGTTGTTCAATACGTTCTCGCTGTAAGGGAAAGAGAATTTGAGGTCTTTTTTCTTATTAACCCGATTTTCGAGCATCCAGCGGGTAACCAATAAAGAGGTATAAACGGAGGTAAATACCCCGATTACAAAAATCACGGCAAAACCATAAGCAGGTCCGGAACCAGCCATTAGCAGGGCTATACCTGCCAACAGGGTTGTTAAATTGGAGTCAATAATGGCGGACAATGCGTATTTGAAACCGTTCTTAACGGCTTGTGCGAGACTGATTTTATTTCTAAGCTCTTCTTTAATACGTTCATAAATAAGAACGTTGGCATCCACCGCCATACCAATGGTCAATACGATACCGGCCATACCTGGAAGGGTAAGTGAGGCACCGAGACTGGCCAAAATGCCAAAAATCAGGAACATGTTGGCAAACACGGCTATGATTGAGTACAACCCTGCCCTGTTATAGTAAAGAACCATGAAAATAAGGATGCCCACAAAGCCCATAAGCAGTGAATTGGTACCTCTGCTAATCGACTCCTCACCCAGTGAAGGTCCCACCACATCGCTGGCCACAATTCTTGCGGGCGCAGGCAATTTACCTGCTTTCAACACGTTGGCCAAATCATCTGCTTCTTTAATGTCGAAGTTTCCGGTAATCTGGCTTTGGCCTCCGCTAATTTTTTGGTTTACAACGGGCGCAGAGTATACGCGGTCATCCAGTACAATGGCGATGTGCTTATTTATATTGGCACCTGTGATCTGGGCCCAGCGGCTGGCAGCCTGCGGCGACATTTCCATGCTCACTTCCACCTCACCTGTCTGACTGGTTTGCGAACGTGCATCTGAAATGATATTTTCTTCTTCACTGGCAAGGGCTGCCTTGCCATCGCGATCCAGTTTCAGGAAATATACCAGGTGCTGGTCGCTATATTCTTCAATGAGTTTGTTGGCAGCGCTTTCTGATTTTTTATCATTTTTCATCAGTGCATTCTTCAGTTCGCCCAGGTCAATCGGTTTGGAACTGAAGGCTACCTTGAGGGTTCCTTCCATTACGGAAGCATATTGAGGTTTCTGAAGTTCTGCAATCAGCGCATCCCTATCGGAACCGCGCACAGAAGCAACAGAGCTTCCCATAGATACAAAGTAGCTATACCCTTTCAGTCTTAACAACAACTTTCCAAGCGGACCATCATCTTTTGAATTTGAAGCTACTGCAGTATCTTTTTTGGCAACAACCCCAGAGCTATCTGCCTTAGCTATTCCAGTATCTGTTTTTGCAGCCAGTGCTGATTGTTTGCCTGCTTTGTAGAGCATATCCAGCATTTTACTTGCTTCTGCCCCTTTTTGAGTATTTCCATACACCTCATAGAATTCAAGGTTGGCGCTTTTTTCCAACAGATCTTCCAGACGGCGGGGATTATCCACACCGGGCAATTCAACACTAATGCGCCCCCCGTCAATTTTCTGTATGGTGGGCTGTGTTACGTTGGCCTGATTAATACGTTTTTCAACAACATCATAAACCCTGTCTATGGCCGTTCCGGTTTCGTCGCTTAATATTTTACGAACCTGTGCTTCTGTGCTGGAAGACTGAATTCCATTGGGGTTATTGCTCTTGGCAAATACGTTAACAATTTTACGATTGGGAGCCACCTTGGTAAATGCAGCCATAAAATTATCTACATAATTACCACCTTTGTTTTTCTCGTCTTCATCGGCCTGTGCAATGGCTTTCTGAAGGTCTGCATCTGAAGGATCATTTGCCATCCCTTTGATGATAGATCCTTTGTCTACTTCCAAAATAACGTTCATACCCCCACGCAAATCAAGCCCGAGGTTAATTTCACGCTGTTTACATTCAAAGTAGTTGTAACTGGCTATCCACAGGTCGTAGATGGTTTCACGCGAGCCCAAGCTATCGATATAGCCACGGTAAGCTTTGCCATAGTTGAGGCCTTTTTTCTGTTGTTTTTCGGCAAATTGCTGGGCCTTGTTTTCGAAACTCTGTGCTTTCCAGGTGAATGACAGCTGAAATAAACAAGCGATGGCCAAAACGACCGAGAATACAATAACGGAACGATTATTCTTCATGTGATTGAGTCAATGCGGTTTTTACGAAGTCGCGAAAATACGGAAAAAATCACGAACTGCAAGGAAAAAAAGCAGTTCAAACAAGCATTTTCACATTTGATCCAAAAGCCTGCTGATTTCCTCTACAGATTGATTTTGCATACAATCAAAATGGCCTTTGGGACAGGCATTGAATCCTATTTTACTGCAAGGACGGCAAGATAAGCCTTTTGCCTCTGCCAAGATTGGCTTTGAATTCTTAGTTCCGGGCAAGAATGGTCCCATGCCAAAATCGGGTGTGGTATTACCCCAGATGGATACAATGGGCTTTCGCAATGCTGCGGCTATGTGCATCAGACCGGTGTCGTGGGTTACCACTTTTTCGGCACCTGCCAGCACCTGCGCACTTTGATCCAAAGTAAGTTTACCGCACATATTGGTTACACATTCGGGGAACTGTGCTGCCAGCATTTCTCCCACTTGCGCATCATTTCCATCTCCCAGTAAAACCCAGTGTCTATTTGAGCTATTTATTAAATCCTCAATTTTATTTAACGGCATACGCTTGGTAGCCCATGTCCCACCTATGGCATAGGCAATGTAATGCTTGCCTGGCAGACCATTCACCACCGATTCATTGTAATAATAATCCAGGCCTTTACCATCGTATTTCACACCCCACTTTTTTATCGTATCCATATATCTGTAAACTACATGTTCACAGGGTTTGCGGGTGAGTTTTTTCACAATCAGCCATTTGCGCATGTTTTGCTTGCGAAAAACACTGAATGAAATACCGGGTAACAAAGATCGAAGCAGGCGGGTTCGGAGATTGGCATGTAAATCTACCACCGCATCATACTTTTCGGCTCTTAGGGTTTTGGCCAAATTTGCCACACTTCCTTGCAAGGTTATTACCTTATCTATGTGCGGATTGGCTTCCAGGATACCGACGTACGGTGGCTTCGTGGCATAATGAATTTCCACCTCCGGCAACTGTTCTTTCAGACAGCGAACCACAGGCGTTGTGAGCACTATATCACCAATGGAACTGAAGCGAAGAATCAGAATTTTCATAAACCCGCTGCGAAGTTAAGCCCTTTTCAAAGACAGCCAGTTTTCAAATTCCGCAAGGGATTTAGCATTGAGTGTCATCTTCTTGGTAAGTCCGCCTTTGCGAGCAGCCAGGGTGCCGTAATGCATATCGTAGTAACCCTCTTTTTCGTGCGCATCGGGGTTGATGGAGATGAGTACCCCTTTTTCAAGTGCATACGGAATGTGTGTCCAATCTATATCCAAACGAAACGGATGGGCATTCAGCTCAATCGCCACACCATTGGCCGCACAGGCATCAATCAGGTAGCGGTGGTTAACAGGATAGCCTTTTCGCACCAACAACAAACGTCCGGTAGGATGCCCCAGTATGCGTGTGTAGGGATTTTCTATGGCTTTGATAAGGCGCTGCATGGCACGGTCTTCGGTCATATTTAATGGAGAATGTATACTGGCCACAATCAAATCAAATTTTGCCAGTAAATCTGGCTCATAATCCAAGGAACCGTCATTGAGAATATCGCTTTCAATGCCTTTGAATATGCGAAAGGGAGCCAGTTCGGCATTCAGTGTATCAATTTCTTCCATCTGCCTCAAAACCTTCTCATTACTCAGGCCCTGCGCATAGCCGGCTGTGCGGCTGTGATCGCAGATACCCAGGTATTCGTAGCCCAGTTTTTTGGCATGTTCGGCCATTTCGCGCAGACTGTGCAATCCGTCGCTGTAGGTGGTGTGGTTATGTAAAATTCCTTTCAGGTCATTGAATTCAATCAGGGCTTCATTTCCGGCGGATTGCAATTCTCCGACACCCTCTCTCCTTTCCGGCAAAATGTAAGGGAACCCAAAATGCTGATAGATCTCCATTTCTGTTTGCCCTTGAATGGCAAGATTTTCATCCATGCCCAGTGCCTGAAAGTGGGCAGCAGAGCCGGTTCCCAGAAACCATTGTTTTTCAAAATCGGATGCTGGGGCGGTTTCGAAGGCAAACAAAAATCCATTGGCATCCCGAAATTTGAGTTCGTTATCCGCACTGCGCTCCAGTTGATTTTCGGCAGCAAACTCCAATATTTCTATTTCAGTAAGGGTAGTTAATGTGCCTATGACGTCCAGCACTATGGCATTTCGGCGAAAATCACCGGTAAATTCTGTGCGTGATGATGGAAACTGCGTTCTGAGTTTTTGCAACATTTCTCTGGCCGATGCCTCCGCCCTGGCGTAGTGAAACCAACCCCGGGCATTGAGTGCAAACTGAATGGCTTGCTGTATTTCATGCTGTGTTTTGAGTCCGAAACCCGGAAATTCCACCAGGCGATTCTCGCGGCATGCATCGAGTAAATCTTCTATGGTTTCAATGCCCATGTTGCGCCAGATTACACCCACTTTTTTGGGGCCAAGGCCTTTTACTTTCAGCATTTCCAGCACACCGGTCGGAGTTTTGGCGATGAGTTGTTCCAGTTCGGGGAACGTGCCGGTTTGCAGCAGGTTTTTGATGGCAGACAACACACTTTTCCCAATACCGGGAAGCGCAGCGAGGGTTTCATCGCTCATGTTCTGCAACGGATCCTTGAACTTTTTAATATTGAAAGCCGCCGCTGAAAGCGCCTTCACCTTAAAAGGATTCTCCTCGTGCAGTTCGGCCAGTTTGGCGTAGATACCCAGCAAGGTGGATATGTCGTAATTGTCCATGTAAAATCAATATACGAAAAAAGGGGGAAATTTCCAAATTTTTTGGAGAAAATCAATCCAGCAACTTCAACTCACCGCTTTCAAACGCCTTGTCAAAATCCACCCAAATAATCATGTTGGGTTTTTCACCCTGCAGGTACATTATATTCATG
>JBEDNI010000144.1:0-5061 GCA_041170685.1 Bacteroidota bacterium
TTGTAGGACAGGGCACTTACCTGGCAGGCCTGTATAAAAAGATTGTAGATATTCCCTGGGGCAGCGACAAATATTTCTTCAATTTAAAAATATGCGTTACCCCTTCCATTCCTCGCTGGGGCTGGAAACCGGTGTATACAGACATGGGTACCACACAGTTCTGGAGCGTTCCCTATGCCCTGTCTTCGGGCAGCAGCGCAGATTCGCTTCAACTGACAGTGATTGGCAACAACAGACAGCTCAAGCTGGGCGGTTACCAGCCCATTTTATTCTCAGTTTCGGATGGTGACAGTGTTGCAACCAACGAAATTCAAAAGCTGACCCGCACCGGCGGTCGCTTGCTGCTGAGTTTGAATGGCGGTATGGTAAGTCTTCCCGATTCCAGCGCTGTGAATGAATTGCAGAGCATCATCAGAACCGGTGGCAGAATATCTTTGAGCATGGGCGGAGGGGTAATCACCCTTCCGGACAGCAGTTCCACCAATGAATTGCAAAGCATTACCCGCATTGGCGGAAGAATTATCCTGAACCAGGGAGGAGGCATAATCAACTTGCCCGATAGCAGTGCAATAAACGAGTTACAGGTGTTGACCAAAAAAGGCGATCAGATATCCCTGAGCAATGGCGGTGGAACTGTCACCGATGCGGATTCGCAGACCCTGGCCATCGACACCAATAAACTGGAGCGCACCATACGCATCAGCAAGGGCAACAAGGTGAGTTTTGATGTGGCCGATGGTGATACAACGCACTGGAAGCAGGCCAAAACCACCACCTACTACAATAAAGGCAGCGTGGGGATTGGAACCTCGGCGGTTGATTCTACCGCAGCATTTCAGGTGAACTCTACTACCAAGGGCGTTTTGTTTCCCCGAATGACAGAGGCACAACGTTTGTTGATTAGCAAACCGGCTACGGGCTTGCTGGTTTTTCAAACGGATAAAACCGGCGGTTTCTACTACTATGAAGGTACGGCCTGGATACGCCTCAGTTCGGGAAGTGGCAGTGGCGGGGGCAGCAGCAACACCCTCATCTATACTACCCAAGGATTTTAATCCCGTTTGCATCATGTCGGCGAAGCTACTTATTTGGGTGTTCTTCATTTCTGCAGTTTCCGGACTGGGTGCTCAGAATCTGCAATTTGGAAAGACCAAGCTTATCGATACCAAAACCGATACCGTGCCCAAAGGCAAGATCTGGAAAATGGAAGGATTTGTGTATTCTCAGGCCATCGTGAACTGCCCAACCAGCGGAACCACACTGAATATTTCGGATTCGATTGTTTTTAACGGAAACAAAATGATGGTAAGGGCACAGCGATTTTCGGGGTTGTTTGAAAACTCCTGGGACAATTACGCTTGGGCCCCGGAATTTTTTCTTTGGGAGCAGAAAACACCATTATGGCTGCCGGCCGGCACAACCCTTGCCGCAGGCCGGGGGGTTATGTATATCAGCATCCTGGAATTTAATGAAGCACCCTGATGCAAAATCCGACCATAGAAGCAATATTACAGCGCAGATGGAGTGAGATAGCTTCTGTTAAAAATAGTATCAGGGGGTTGATATGCTTTTTGTTATTATTGGCAGGCGGAGGGTTAAACGCTCAGAATCTGGAATTTGTGGATGCCCGCATGGTGGATTCTAAAACAGATACAGTGCCTACGGGCAGGATCTGGAAGGTAGAGAGCATTGTGTATTCTCAGGGGGTTACACTTTGTCCCACCAGCAGCAATTACATTAACATTTCCGATTCAATCACCCTAAATGGCAAAGGTATGATGGTGAGGGCGCAGCGTTTTTCGGGCTTACATCCCGGCTGGAGTTCACAGGCCTTTTCTCCGGAATTTATCGTGTGGGAACAAAAATTGCCCATGTGGCTTCCCTCCAAAACTACGGTGGCGGCGGGTCGTGGGGTAATGTACCTCAGTGTGCTTGAATTTAAGAAAACCCCTTGATACATGATGAAAAAACGGCTTCAATATAGTATTACAAAGTTTGTTAAATCCGCTCTGCTGCTGGGATTGTTGGGTATGTGCCAAAGTCTTGTTGCGCAAAACCTGCAGTTTGGTAAGACCAAGTTTATCGATAGCAAAACAGATACCGTGCCGGCAGGCAAAGTATGGAAAATTGAAAGCTTCGTGTATTCACAATCCATTGCTACCTGTCCTACTACGGCAACCTCAGTCAATATATCGGATTCTATTATATTGAACGGGCGAAACATGATGGTGAGGGCACAGCGATTTTCAGGATTTTACCAGGCGTGGAGTAATCATACGTGGGGTCCTGAGTTTTTTCTGTGGGAACAAAAAACCCCGATGTGGCTTCCCACCGGCACTACCATCGCTGCAGGCAGGGGTGTAATGTATATCAGTGTGCTGGAGTTTAAGGAATCACCCTAATGTTTAAAAACAAACAAAATACAATCATTATGCAAAAAATACACAAAGCGATAATGTTGTTGACGGGTCTATTTCTTGTCGGTTCTGCCTATTCCCAGAATCTGCAGTTTGGCAAAACCAGACTGATTGGCAGTAAGACAGATACAGTTCCTACCGGAAAGGTCTGGAAGGTAGAGACCATTATATACAAGCAGGGCATTGTTACCTGTCCCACAAGCGGCGTTTCCATCAATATTTCAGATTCAATTGCGCTGGACGGAACCAAAATGATGGTGCGGGCACAGCGTTTCTCCGGGTTGTATGAAAATACTACCTACCGTTTTGCCCATGCCCCTGAATTTATGGTATGGGAGCAGAAACTGCCCATGTGGTTGCCGGCGGGTACCACGCTGGCGGCAGGTCGCGGTGTTTTTTATCTCAGTGTTCTGGAGTTTAATGAAACCCCTTAAAGTACTATGTATACAAAAATTAAATTAATTACTGTCCTGGTGCTGATGTTGTCAGGGATGGCTTTGAAAGGGCAAAACCTGCAGTTTGGCAAGACCAAATTGATTGAAAGTAAAACGGATACTGTGCCCAAAGGGAAGGTGTGGAAGGTGGAGAGTTTTATTTTTTCAAAAACGGTGACCGATTGTCCTACCGGGGCTTCCAGTGTTAATATTTCCGATTCAATCGCCATCAATGGGAACAAACTGGCTGTGAGGGTGCAGCGATTTTCGGGGCTACATGATAACTGGCGATACGGTTATGGTTGGTCGCCGGAGTTTTTTCTTTGGGAGCAGAAAACGCCCATGTGGTTTCCTGCCGGAACCACCCTGGCTGCAGGCCGTGGGGTGTTGTATATTAGTGTATTGGAGTTTAATGATATCCCGTGATCGTAATTTGGATGGATGCAATGGTCAATAATAACATAGATTGCAGCGTGAAAAAATGGATGTGTAAAATCGCGATGCTACTCTTGATGGTTGGCTATGGCGCTTGTGCGCAGGGGCAAAATCTTCAGTTTGGTAAAACCAAACTCATTGACAGCAAAACAGATACTGTGCCCAAGGGGAAAATATGGAAGATTGAGAGCTTTGTATATTCCAAAACCCTGGCCGATTGTCCCGGTAGTGGCGCAACGGTCAATATTTCGGATTCAATTGTACTCAATGGCAATAAGCTCTCTGTGCGGGCACAGCGCTTCGCAGGACTTGTAGATTGGAGGAACTGGAACACATCGCCCTCACCGGAGTTTTTGGTGTGGGAACAAAAAACGCCCATGTGGCTGCCTGCGGGAACCACCCTATCAGCAGGGCGAGGAGTGCTATACATCAGTATTTTAGAGTTTAATGACGTACCTTAAAATCATGATACCAAGGATTTTTTTTAGCAGACAGGTAAGCAACCTGATGCGATTGTTCGGATGTGTTATCTTGCTATTTGTTGTGGGATCGGGTACCCGGCTATCTGCCCAAAACTTGCAATTCGGAAGAACCAAGCTCATTGACAGCAAGACGGACACGGTGCCTACCGGAAAAATATGGAAAATCGAAAATTTCACCTACAGTAAAAGTCTGGCAAATTGCCCCACCGGTGGAGCTACGGTGAATATTACTGACTCCATTGTGTTGAACGGCAACAAAATGGCGGTTAGGGCACAACGTTTTTCCGGGGTAGAAGACCTTAGGCCTTGGGGTACCTCGCTTGCACCTGAATATTTGTTGTGGGAGCAAAAAACGCCCTTGTGGTTGCCTGCCGGTACTACGCTCTCCGCAGGAAGGGGTGTGCTGTACATCAGTGTATTGGAATTTAAGGAGGCCCCATAAACAATTTTGGACGATGAGATTGTTAATGATATTCATTTTCACAGCCTTGGGAATAGGCAAATTATCTGCCCAAAATCTGCAGTATGGAAAGGCCAAGCTGATAGACAGTAAGGTGGATACGGTTCCAACAGGCAGGGCCTGGAAGCTGGAGGGTTTTGTTTTCAGCAACACGATATCCAATTGTCCCGGCAGCTGGACTACCATAAATATTGACGACTCTATTGTGCTGAATGGCCATAAAATGGCAGTTAGGTCTCAGCGGTTATATGGATCGTCCTCCAACTCCTCCGGTGCGCTGTCGCCGGAGTATATTATTTGGAAACAGGAGACGCCCATGTGGTTGCCGGCGGGAGCCACGCTGTCGGCGGGCCGGGGCGTGAAATTTATCAATGTGATTGAGTTTAAAGAGGTACCATAATTCCAGAAATGAAGGTGTTGCGTTTAATAGCTGTTTTTTTTATTTCTGCATTTGTCGTCAGATCTAATGCGCAAAACCTGCAGTTTGGTAAGTCTAAGCTGATAGACAGTAAAACGGATACAGTGCCAGCGGGCAAGGTTTGGAAGGTTGAAAGCTTTATGTTTTCCAAAGCCATTACCGATTGCCCTACCAATACCATACCAGTCAATATTACTGACTCTATTGTGTTGAATGGTCATAAGATGCCGGTGAGGGCTCAACGCTTTGTTGGAACCATTGTTAGTTACTATGTAAATGCCACAGCCGCTTCCTCTCCTGAATTTATTATTTGGGAACAAAAGACCCCGATGTGGTTGCCTGCGAAAACCACCTTGTCTGCAGGCAGGGGTGTGCTGTATATTAATGTATTAGAATTTAATGAAACCCCCTAGAA
>JBEDNI010000145.1:0-4986 GCA_041170685.1 Bacteroidota bacterium
TTATCCTGGACTCCCCCCTACACCGGCACCAAACAGATGCCTCCCAGCGGACCAAAATGGAGCAATTGTAATTTGTCTAAACTAAATTCGTGGATTAAAAAAGGTGCGCCGAATAATTAATTATATTATTTTATTAATCTTCAGTTCAAACATTGGTTTAGCACAAATCGATAGTGCTGTAAAATCTACGCCTGTTGATGCTGACATATTAATTCTGCGCAGAACCATTCATAATAGTTTTAGAATCATCAACGGGCATGGAACGCCAACATTGGATAAAAAACAACTGGAGTTTTGTATACAGCATCGTTTCGGACAACTCAGTTCAGGTTATGAAGGGGCATGGGGGTTAGATCAAAGTAACATACGTATTGGCCTTGATTATGGTTTATATTGTAATATTACGATAGGCATTGGCAGAAGTGGGATGGGTAAAACAAGCAATGGTTATATTAAGTGGGGCATTGTAAAGCCTGACGGAACAAATCAATATAAAACATCCATTACATGGCTTAGTGATATGGCCTATGTATTTGAAAAAAACACCTCCGGACTAACGCCTTACTACAATACACACAGAATTAATTACACGCATCAATTGCTGGTAAGCCGTAACTTTTTTTTCGGACGGCACATGTTTATGCTTCAAGTGTCACCCACACTGGTGCACCGCAATCTGGTGGAAACCGCCGCCGACGCCAACGACGTGCCTTTGCTGGTGGGGAATGTGCGCTACCGTATAAACGACCGAATCCATCTTACCGGAGAATTTGTGCAGGCATTTAACCAAAGAATAACCCAAAACAGCAAGCCGGCAGCCGGCATAGGTCTGGAGTTCTGGACTGCAGGACATGCCTTTCAGCTCACCTGCAGCAATGCCAATGCACTTAATGAATTTCGCTACATGACGGGCGATAATGGCAGTTTTGGCAAAGGCGATCTGCGGCTGGGATTTAATATCGTTAGGCGCTGGTAAAGGTTTTGGGTGCCTAAAAAGGCTGTCATCCTTCGACAAGCTCAGGATGACATGACAAGCACAGGATCACATGAGCGGTGCTTAAAAAACTATCAAAAAGATAAAACAAGTTACTTCTCACCCAGCCACCACAGCGGCTTGTACCTCTCACGGCGGGTGGCGAAAGGCTTTACCTTCTCTTCAATGAAGCGCGCAGCTTCCTCGGGATCGTCTGTAATGCAAAGCATATCGTCGTCTTCGGGTGATATGGTTTTCATTTTATGCATCAGCGCTATCTGGTCGAGATTATTTTGCCAGTATTCCTTACCCATGAGTACCACAGGAAACCAGGGCATTTTCTTGGTTTGAATAAGGGTGAGTGCTTCATACATTTCATCAATGGTACCAAACCCCCCGGGCAATATCACAAAGCCGAAAGAATACTTAAACAGCATCACCTTCCTAACAAAGAAATAGCGAATTTCGACCCAGCGATCCAGGTATGGATTGGGTTTCTGCTCAAAAGGCAACTTGATATTCACCCCAATGCTGTACGCCCCTGTTTCCTTGGCACCGCGGTTGGCGGCCTCCATAATGCCGGGACCACCGCCGGTCATAATACCAAAGCCCATCTGCCCAATGCGTGCCGATGTTTTTTGCGCCAGTTGGTAATATTCATGGTCTTTGCCAAAACGTGCCGAGCCAAAAACCGTGATGCAGGGACCAATAAAGTGCAGACGGCGGTAGGCTTTCAGGAATTCCACAAAAACTCGGAACAGAAAACCAAGCTCATAAAAACGGCCATGAGGACCTTCCAGGTAAGCTACATCAAGGCCCTCATTGCGGGGATTTTTTGAAGATGCGTTCATAAAAAATGCCCACCAAAGTTAGCGGGCATTTCTTGATAGTTGTTAGGGTTTTTTAAAATCTCTCGAACTGCGAGAAAAAGAAGTTGCCTTCGATTTCAGCATTTTCGTCGCTGTCGCTGCCGTGAATGGCGTTGGTGTCGATTTTTATTGATCTGCTTTATGCAATTGGAATTATTATAACAGATTCTTATATTCGCTTTATGAAGAAACTAATTACACTCATTTTCCTGGTGGCATTGTTCTTTGGGAACAAGGCATCTGCACAATGTTCCTGGACAATAAACTGGGGGTTAGATTGTCCAAGTGGACCTGTTTTTATCTCAGGCTGTGGTCAAACATCCCAGATTACAAGTTTCTGTAATGTGCCATCCGATTGTGGTTGTGCTGGCACGGACCAATTTTCATCCAAAGTGGTAAATGCCAATTCGGCGCTTTGTGCATGTTCAAATGTTTCAATTTCAATCAACGGAGTTTCATATAATCACGGAGATTCAATTTGTTGTCCGGGTGCGACACCTCCATGCAGGAACGTTTGTGGATGTGCCGAAATAGATATTGACTATACAACAAAGACCATAACCTTGAAAAAACCTTCTGGATGTTAAGAATATACGTTTTTATTGGATTTGTTGCATTTTTTTCTGATTCAATCGCACAGAGCTTTGTATCCCGATGGCAGTTTCAAGTAAATCAGGATAAAGCCTCGACTGCCCTAGCTTTACCTGATGATGAAAAGGGGATGTTATTGGTTCAACGCATTTCCCAGAAATTAAGGATAGATGGAGTTGAATATGAGAAAGCTGCGGATGACCTGGCTGTAATTATCAGAAATGATAGTTTCGGCAGATCAAAATGGAAAAAAACCATAAGAGGTAAAGGTAATTGGATTCCGCAAGTGGCTCCAATGCTGGTAGGGAATACCTACTGTGTTGCAGCTTCTTCTAATGATGTTTGGAGAGTTGGGCCTGATTCAGTGATTGGCAGTGGTGTTTTTGGAATAGATAAGCAAGGTGTGGTAAAATTCATCACTCCTCTTCCGGGCGAGATACAATATAAGCCATCAGTATCATTGGGCGGCAAACTGTTGCTCAAAAGTTTGGTTAGAGCATTGGATACAATGAACGGGAAAATATATGTACCTGGATTCTGGATTTTGGAAGTAGATACTGCCGGAAGATTAACACGAGAAATTCACTTGGGGCAATCTCAAACATTTTATAGCTACTATGAAATAGGAGCTACCGATTCAAATATTGTATTTACCGGATATGCGTCAATAAATCGTCCGTTTATAGGTAATGGTTGGCAGATACGGGCGCTGGACTCGAATTCCAGACCAGGTGGAAATAGCAGTGATCAGTTTATTGCTTGTTTGAATAATAATGGACAACTGAAATGGATGCACCGACTTGATACAATGTCGTATTCAGGAGACCCGAGTAAAATGGTTCTTCTGAAGAATGGTAAAATAATTTGGTGTCCTGATTATTATAAATCTGGTCAATTTCTGGGCTATAACATTAATGTTAAATTCCGCGGAGGTAGTTACCCCCTGTTTATTGAGATCAATTTGGATGGAGGGGCAATAGTACGCTTTAAAGGGCCAACTGAAGTCCAGGGAGGTTCCAATAACGGAGTGAAGGTTTTTACAGATTCAAGATTTATTAAACTAATAGTAGCATGCAGAGGTGGTGATTCTACAGGCGGTGTTTTAAGTGTGCCAAAGGATGACTGGGTTCCTTATTTCACGGGTTTAATTTATTATGATAGTAATTTCAACTATTTGAATAAAGTAAGTATTCCGGATTACTATTTCAGTGCAATTAATTTACATCGCACAAATTACCTGGTGCATAATACTTTTTTCAGTGGATTGGCTGATTCTGAGAGATGGATTGAGGGTATTAATTACAAGAATCAAATGGGAAATGATTTGCTCGTTGGCAACTATACTACCGAAAAATTTACTAAACTGGCATCTGTAAATAAGTTGAACAGTGGAGAGGTGTTGTTGTATCCAAATCCGGCATCGCATCAATTTATGGTGCTGAACAAACTGGATAACTGGAAAACTGTGTCAGTATTTGATGCCCAGGGCAGAAACTGTGGCATGCTGCAGGCAGAAAACGGGAAATGGAATATTGGCCATTTATTGCCTGGTATGTATATGTTGCAATTTGAGGGCGATACAGGTATGAGTGCCTGGTCCAAATTACTGATCAGCAGATAACAAAAAGCCCGCCAATGCGGGCTTTTTTGTTTGATATTTACTTTTTTTAGAACCTCTCGAACTGCGAGAAAAAGAAGTTGCCTTCGATTTCAGCGTTTTCGTCGCTGTCGCTGCCATGGATAGCATTGGCATCAATGCTTTTGGCGTAGAGATTACGAATGGTTCCGGGCTCTGCCTTCTGGGGGTCGGTAGCACCAATGAGTTTGCGGAAATCCTCTACAGCGTTGTCCTTTTCAAGAATAGCGGCGTAGATAGGACCACTGGTCATAAAACTTACCAGTTCGCCAAAAAAAGAACGCTCACGGTGAATGCCATAGAAATTGCCGGCCAGTTCATTGCTGAGGCGTGTGTACTTCAGGGCTACGATTTTGAAACCGGCCTGTGTGATGTGATCGATAATCTTGCCTGCATGTCCGTTGGCAACGGCATCAGGCTTGATCATGGTAAAAGTGCGGTTGGTTGCCATAATTGTTCAGCGTTCTTTAAGCAAAAAGTGTGCCTAATTCTATTTTGGAAGGGTTAAATGAGCATGCGTTATCATTTTAGCTAGTCTGATTTATAAAAATTATTTTTACAGACATCCATAATCAAAAAGGACTAAACATGCCTCCACCGCTGCTGCCGGAAAGAACAATTAAAAGAATTACAAGTGCAAGTAAAATTAGTCCCAACAAAAGTAAAATTAGTCCCAGCAATACATGACCGAAGGTTATTTTTCGGGTTGATTGGTTTTTCTGCAACCTTTTTTGAATCCAGCCGGTCAATGCCATAACAAAGGCCAGGCATAGCATTATAAATCCGAGGCTGACAATAAGAAGAACTAAATTCAGCAGTGAAACAGGACTAAACATAATGATGAGTCCGCCCAGCGCCATTACCGTGGCACTAACTAAAAACAACCTTCCGGACTGCTTTAAGATTTTTGGATTATC
>JBEDNI010000146.1:0-4862 GCA_041170685.1 Bacteroidota bacterium
ATATTGACAATCACTTCGGAACCAGATGCAGTGCAAAATTACGCAAATTGTGTAAATTTTTAGGGTTAAAAATTCATAATTATTCAACATTTATCCACCGATGCGCGATTCATCTCGATAAAATTGACATAAAAACATGGCTTAATACCCAACGCATCAGTATTTTTGCAGCATGCGATTTGGGGTATTATGGATCTGGCTTTGCGTGAATGTGTCATCGGCAATAGCGCAAACCGGTAACTGGACTCTCCAGCAATGTGTAGAACAGGCCCTGAAAAACAACATAGATATTCAGCTGGCAGGCGTATCGGCAGCCCAGGCATCACAAACCTGGAGAAGCAGTGTGGCTGCTGCCACACCGGATGCTAATCTGAATGCCGGGCAATTTTTTCAATCAGGCCGGAGTATTGACCGTTTCACCAACCAATTTGTACAAACCACTGTCAGCAGCAATAATTTTCAGTTGCAAAGCAGTGTAATGCTCTATGCAGGGGGGCAAATAAGAAATGGCATCAAACAAACCCATTTTCTTTGGTTGGCCAGTGAACAAGACCAAAAATTTATTGAGCAAAATACAGCCCTGAATGTGGCAAATCTTTTTCTTCAGATTATTCAGGCCAAAGAACTCAAGGCCAGCGCAGAAGAAACGTTGAAAAACACGGAAATGCAGTTGCAAAGAACCCGCAGATTGTTTGATGCAGGCACCATAAATGAAGGACAAGTACTGAATCTGGAAGCTCAAAAAGCTAACGAACAGACCAACCTCACCAATGCAATCAATCAGGAAGCACTTGCATTGATGAATCTAAAAATGATGTTGCGCATACCTGCCGAAAGTAAATTCGACATACTCCGACCGGATGCTATTTTCAACCGACCGGAGTCATATCCTGCCGATCAGCAGCAACTTTTTGACAGTGCCGTTAAAAAAAGACCTGACGTACAGGCCGCAATTTTCAGGCAAAAAGCAGCGGCATATGGGCGAAAATCCGCAAGGGGGGGCATGATGCCCGTGCTATCAGTAGGCGGAAATCTAAGTACCGTCTATTCAAGTAATGCAAAAAACATTTCGGCCATGACACTCTCCGGTTTCGAACCTATCGGCAGGGTTCAAGGCACCAACGAAATTGTGGAAGCGCCCAGCATTCAATACACGCTTCAAACCATTGATTTCAACAAACAGATCAAAGACAATTTCGGACAATCGCTGGGGTTTAATCTTTCTGTGCCGGTTTATGGTAAATTACAAGCGCGCAATGCCGCACAGCGAGCCGGGATGGATGAGCTAAGAGCCAAGTTAAATGCAGAAAAAACCATACAGAATCTGTATAGCGAAGTTGTTTCAGCATACAACAATTTCACCTCGGCAACAGACCGCTTTCAGGCAGCCATCCGAGCACAGGAAGCCCAAAAGAAAAACATGGATTTTGTGTTAAAACGTTTTGAAGCCGGACAAGCCAATGTATTCGAACTACAGCTTGCCCAATCCAATACAACCAGCGCATTCAATAATCTAACCTCAGTGAAATACGAATACATGTTCAGAAAAATGGTACTGGATTTCTATCTGGGCAAACCCCTCACACTGTAAAAAATGAAAAAGAAAAAAATCATCTGGATTTCCATCGGTGCAACTGTGTTGCTGCTGTTACTCATCGCAATTTTCAGGGGAGGCAAAACCGAAATCAGGGTTAGTACTGATAAGGCGGTGAACAGGGTTATCACAGAGATTGTGAGTGTGAGTGGAAAAATTCAACCGGAAAGTGAAGTGAAAATCAGTGCGGATGTGAGCGGAGAAATCATTGAAATGGCAGTAATGGAAGGAGACAGCGTACAAAAAGGACAGCTGTTGTTGCGCATTAACCCTGAACTGTATGAGACCACCATCAGCCAGCTCAGTGCTAACCTTGACAATGCCCGGGCCGGTATGGCCGGCAGTGAAGCCCAGAAAGCCAGGGCAGCTGCCTCCCTCATTCAGGCAGAAGCCAATTTTAAAAGACAAAAGCAACTGCATGAACAGAAAGTAATCAGTGAACAGGAATGGGAGCAGGCCCGGGTGCAATATGAAGTTGCCAAAGCTGATGCCACTTCGGCAGAAAAAAATGCCCTTGCGGCAAAATATACCACTGCCAGCGCTGCTGCCAGACTGGATGAAGGCAGAAAGAATCTGGGGAGAACCTCAATCTTTGCGCCGGCAGCCGGAATTGTAACCCAAATGAACAGCGAGAAAGGCGAACGAGTGGTTGGAACAGCGCAGATGGCAGGTACTGAAATCATGCGCATCAGCAATCTGAACGTGATGGAGGTGGAAGTGAATGTGAATGAAAACGACATTGTTCGGATTAAATATGGCGATAGCTCAGACATAAAGGTAGATGCATATCCGGATAGAATTTTCAAGGGAGTAGTCACCCAAATTGCCAACAGCGCAAAATTTAACAATACCCAGCTGCTCACTGATCAGGTCACCAATTTTGTGGTGAAAGTGCGCATTCTACCCCAAAGCTACGCCGATCTGGGTATGGGTAGAAATCAGCCCTTTCGTCCGGGAATGACCGCGACTGTCGATATAAAAACCGTATCCAAAAACAACGCCCTGTGTGTGCCAATATCTGCGGTTACCACAAGAAATCCCGCCAACAAATCAGAAACAAATTACAAAAAAAATACAAACAAAACAGAAGAACCCCAGAAAGAAGACCGGGGCACCTGGGTTTTATTGTATAACAATGGCATTTTAAAGTCGGTAAAGGTTAAAACAGGATTGCAGGATCTGGATTATTTTGAAATTACCGAAGGGCTGAAAGCCGGTGATGAAGTGGTCTCTGCCCCGGGTATTGCTATCGCCAAAACACTGAATGATGGTGATAAAGTCGTGAAAACGGAAAAAGATAAAGTTTACGAGAAGAAATAACTCATTCTATCAATATCGGCAGGTTTTCTTGCTCGCCATCACTTTCCACGTTTAAAAAGTATATACCTTTGGTCAAACCCGATTGCAAAGGCAGTAAAGCCGATGCTTTTGACACCTTGATTTGTGACCATGCTCCGCATTTTTGACCAGCGGAATTATACATTGTACATTTTATCTGCTGAATCTTAGGATGTAAGGTCAAGTAAAGTTCGGTGGTTGCCGGATTAGGGTAAATGGTAACTGAAATTCGGGCCGGTTTTGAAACCAGATTGGTGGGGCACAAAACACAGTTTTTTCTGACTGATACTGCTGCATCCTTTACGGCGAGGGAATCAAAAGTTTGTCCGGAGCGACAATCCTTTAAAAGATGAAATCTTAGCCAGGGTATTAAAAACCGTGATATTGCCTGATGCTGGGTTGTGCGACTAATGGTGGGTTTAGGAAAACAGGTAGATTCTCCCAAATTGCACAGGAGATTATCTTCGGACATCTGACAGTGGCTGCCCCCCGCAATACTGACATAGGTTTTACAGAGACTTTTCAGCGAATCAAACATAGGAATCTGGTGACCGGAAGGCGGTGTAACACAGTCATTACCGGCGGCCATAGTCAGCGAAGGGATGGTAAGACCAGAGGCAGCGGTGGTGGCTTTGGGATTGGTTTCGGCAGCTGCCAGGGTAGCAATACACTTGATTTTTGATGATAGTGAAGCCCCCAGAAATGCGGCTCCTCCCCCCATACTGTGGCCCATAATACAATTCATGGTATCTACTTTGTTATAGAAAAGTGAAGACGCATTTTTTCCCTGTAAATCCATGGCTGAAAGCACAAAAGAAAGATCCTTGCCAAATTCCAGGTGGGATGGCGCTGCAGTACCTTCAGTTTTGGGAAATGCGATGATGAAACCCTGCGGCACCAATGCATTCCATACGTTTTTGTAGGCATCCCAGGTCATCAAAAATCCATGACCAAAAGCGATACAGGGATATTTTCGTCCGCCGGCAATAGGCACATTGTCTCCAGCTGAGGATGCAGGGTAATACACTTCCACCGGAATACTGCGGTTACTTCTTGAAGCATCGGTTAAAGAGAGTGTGGTATGGCCTACTGCGTAAGGTTGTGCTTTCAATTGCAAAACAATAACCCACATCAGGAAGCCAAAGAATTTCAGTGCTTTGTTCATTTCTGTTCTTCAATGATACAATATCCTGAGGCGAATATCAAAATTCACATGCCTATTTGCGCTCCGCAATAAGCATCTGGGTTCTCTGCTCGTGGTTACTGATCGTATGATCTAAAATCTTAAAATACCCGGACATGTATTGCTCAAACTCTTCAAATGTCCATTCCCTGAAGTGAGATTCGTTGTTTGGCGGGCCAAATTTCCAGGGCGATGTATCCAGGTTTCTGTCGGGGGTGCTGAAAATGAAGTATTGAGCATGCTGATGCGCCAGTAAATCGGCTATAAAGGCATCCGGATTGGGAACATGCTCAATCACATCGGCGCAGATGATAAGTTGGGCGGGAAATTGCTTCCAGGCGTTATCGGAAAAGGCAAACCAGGTTTCGTTGGGATATTGTTTTATCAACCAATTTATATTCAACTCCACCCCTGCTTTTGGGTCTTGCTGAAAATTAACCAGCAGTTTATAGGCCGAGCCACATCCGATATCCAGAATGCCTTTCAGCCCTTTTTCAACGTACAGATTTTTGGCAGCTGCATATACTTCTTTCTGGTATTCATCAGCGTTTTCTTCATCAATAAACGGGATAACCTTATTGCGGTGCAGATAGCCGCGCTTGATGCCGTATTTCGACATGCCCATGAAGGCTGCGCTCACCCTTATCGCATAAATAACGCTTCGCAACAGTCTCATGTAGAAAGGCAATTTTCAAATCTAACCAGAAATACGCAATTTTTTAGCATCATTTTGCTATATTTAATGAC
>JBEDNI010000147.1:0-4923 GCA_041170685.1 Bacteroidota bacterium
ATACCAAATGCTGTATTTACAAGAGCCTCAGAAATACCGGTTGCCAGTGCAGCGGTATCGGGGGCGCCAGTATTGGCCAGTGCAGCAAATGCACGGATCATACCGAATACTGTTCCAATAAGACCAATCAGTGTACCGATAGAGGCACAAGTAGAAATAATCACAAGATTGCGGGAAAGCATGGGAAGCTCCAGTCCGGTTGCTTCTTCCAGCTCTTTTTCTATGGCCGCTTTTTTCTCGTCACTGCTGAGTTTTGAGTCTTTAGTTACCAGTTGGTAACGCACCAATCCGCTACGAACTACGTTGGCAAGTGAACCTTTTTGTTCGTCACAGGCAGTAATTGCAGCATCAAACTGGTTTTGACCCAGCATCTGACGAATTTCCCTAACGAAAGCAGCTGCATTACCCTTGCCTGTAGCTGCACCCAGGGTAATAAATCTTTCAACCACTACCAAAATTACGGTTACGTTTACTGCAATCAGCAATGGTACAATAAAACCACCGCGGTGGATAATACCCAAAATGTTTTTGGGATGACCTTTTAAAACATCATTGTTTTCAAAGTTGGAAGCATTACCCATTACAAACATGTAAATAAGTACACCAACCAAGAGCGCAAAAACAATTGCGCCGCCTGCAAACCATCCCATGAGGGCATTGTTTCCTGTTGTTTGTTTTGTGTTATTCATACGGATTTATGTGTTTTTCAGTTAAAGGTGCAATAATACTCACGGAGTGCGTTAATTGCAAATAACCTTATTGTTAACTATGCTGATTTGAAAAAAACGAAAAACACTAATCATGTATTATCAGATTTTTGCCATTTTACTGCCATTCACCCTTGATTTTCGGCATTTATCACTGCAATATTTAACCTCATCCCAGTTTTTCTCCCATTTTTTACGCCATTCAAACGGCCTTTGGCAGACCATACAAATTTTGGGTTCAATCCGTTTTTTAAGAGGCAATTTGGCCATTTAATGAATGATGGTTACGGTGCCTTTTGTTTTGTAGGTTTTGTTATCCCAGCCATCAAATATCACATACCAGGCATAAACCCCATCAGGAGCTGTTTTCCCGTTTATTTTTCCATCCCACTGTTGCTTTTTATCACTACTCTCCCAGATTTTACCTCCCCAGCGGTCATACACACGCATGTGGTAATTTTTCACAAATACGGGCACAGTTCCCCATACATCATTGATGCGATCTTCATTTTCGGTAAACGCATTGGGAACCCATAACTCCGGTGGCTGATACAAATAAATCCAGTTGCTTTGGCTGGTGTAAGGTTTTTTATTGGCAGTTGCAGCAAATTCATGGGCAGTAACCCGATACCAGTATCCTCCCCAATCATAATCAAGGTTTGCGTCTCGGGCCTGTCTGTTTTTTACATTTGAAACTATTGAACTCCACGCATTAGATGCATATTGCCTTTCCACAGTCCAATAGTCTACAGCACCAATCCATGACTGATAATCCTGCCAGCTTAAATCAAAATAATAGAGTGGCCTGCCAGTAGCTGTGCCGGAAAGCACAATATTGCAGGCCTCACCACCCGGCTTACTTACATGACCGCATTTATCTACCACCACTACCGTATAGCAGTATGATTCATTGTCAACATTGAATGAGGAGTCTCTGATTAAGGTATCGGTGGTTACCCAAAACGGGGTTCTTCCCTTGCTCCCTCCCCTTGGGTATCTATAGATTTCATATTCTTTAAAATCGGGTTCTTTACTTCGCTCCCATTCAGCCCTTACTGACTTATCAAAATCAACGGTGGCAAACTTCATGGGGGTAGAAGCAATCGGAAAGTTAAGTTCAGAAACTGTGCAGAATGGGTAAGTACTTTCCACCAGCTCATTGCAGATATTATATCCTTTGAGCTTGTAGCAATAATTGTTATTGGCAGGATCAACGGCAGAAACATCGGTGTATTCGCCGGCGCTGTAATTTCTGATGGTATCCAAAACCACTATTGAATTATTCGGATTGGTTCTTTCCAGCAGAATATACTTAAAAAATGCAGCAGGCTGAACAGTGGCTTTCCATGATACTTTTATTCTGCCGGTCGCTCTGTCCAGACTAACGCAAATAGCGTCCGGCGGTATTACTTTGGGTGGTGGGGTAACCAGTATTCTAATATTAGCCCATGAAGTATCAGCATTCGGACATCCTCTGTCAAACACCATAACCCGATAATAAACAGTGTCCGATGAATAACTTTTGCAAGTGGTGTTCCATTTAACAGAAATCTGAGCAGAACCAATACCCGGTGTGATGATGATTTCAGCCGTGTCATTTCCTTTCATTCCACCATTGTTTATCCTGAAAGCCCTTAGCATGAGGGTGTCAAACGGGTCGGGATCGGTGGCTTTCATGCTGAATTGAATGGGCTGTGTAGCTATTACCTTAATAAAGGTATCCTTCATGGCCGGTTTTTTATTCAGGTTTTCAAAGTCTATTTTAAAAATAGCATTGTTACAATTATTGCTGTTCATGGAGCGGCTATAAGCCCCGGGCGTAGTGGGAAACAGGCCATTTCGTCCGCAACCTGCACACACTGACTGATAAATAATACCTTTTTTATCAAAACGGCTCGTACCTCCATCCACATGCTCTTCTGCATCTTTACCGGCGGAGGATATTCCCCCAAAATAAGTAGCATAAGCCAATCCATTCATATTTTTACTAAATACAGCCACATAAAAATCGCTGCCGTCAGTTACTTTTTGCGCTGCATCTGATGAAATCGGAAGATTTTGGGTGTTCCCTGTATTTCTGTGAAATTTTGGTGTTCCTGTGCGGTTGTCGGTCAGGTAATCATTGGTTGATCCTCCCCAGCCGGAAACAAATATTCTCTCGCATCGATCCACAAGAAAAGCCGATGGGCTAATATTGGGCTGATTGCTGTTGGCTCCGAATGTGCTGCTTAGGGTAAGGGCATTTAGACCTGTATCATACCTCACGATAAACTGACCTTTTGCGGGCTGGTTATATTTGGCATTGACAATGGGGAAAACTCCCTCAGTTTGACCAAAAAAGTAAGGATTTCCCGAATTATCGGTCTGTGCAAAATACGCCTGTTCATATAATGCAGTCCCAATATGAGTTGCGGCAAGGGGCTTCCCGTTGTATTTACTAAACCTAAAAGCAACCCCATCAGCAATCCCCCCCTGATAATTCTTTTTAAAAATACCGGGGAATTTTAATGGTAAATCCTGGCTGCTACTACCTCCGGAGGCATACAGATCTCCATGCTTGCCAAGGGCTACTCCATAAAAAGCATCATAACCGCTGCTACCTGCCAGTTGCGACCATTTTAACTGATTCAGGTTACTGTTCATAGAAAATAAAACAGCATCTTCCTTGCCACCAAACCAGGCGCTGTTTGATGAACGAGGAAAATCTGTGCTGTACGTAAATCCTGCTACATATACATTGGTGTCGTCAGTAATAATTTCCCCTCTGAATTCATCTGCGTAATTATATAAAAGCGGATAATCATCAATGGGATCTACGGCGCGGTTTGCACCTACGGCATCCATGCCCGTTCCGCCAAGGAATGATGAAGCGAGCAACTGACTGCCATCACTGCTGATTTTTGACACAAAAAAATCGTAATCACCGCGGTGGGTTGCCTGAAACGCACCGGTAGAAATTGGAAATGACCGACTTTTGGTACTTCCCATTACAAACAGATTGCCAAATCGGTCCACCACCATACTGTGGGGTTGTTCATTATTCTCGCCACCCAAATATGTGCAGTATAACAAGGAATTTCCGTTGGGCGAAAACTTGAGGATGGCAGCATCGCGGGCACCGCCATAACCCAGACTCTCGCTCTGTCCGCCGCCGAAACGCACCTGATAGGCACCGGGGGTTGTGGGCAAACCAGAGTTAAAAACGGTTCCACCTGCATACGCATTCCCTTCATCATCATACGTTCCTGAACAACCGAAATTATCGGCCCGCGATCCGCTGAAAGTACTGAAAACCAGCACCGGATCAATCACAGTTTTTGATTTTCTGCGCCGAACAGGATCTGTTTTCACATCGACGCCGATATAACCCTCATCTTCGAGGTAATTTGCCTGTAAATCTTTCTCTCCTTCTCGATTAATGTTGAATACCCTGGGCAACTGCTCTGCAAACACCCCTAAAGCGGTCTTAATTTCCAGTTTATCGGATAATACTTTTAATGCGTCAGCGCCTTCGTATTTCCATCTAATCTGACTGATAAAACGTGAGTCACTGCAAATGATATTGTATTTAAGTCGGCCCTGAAACTCCAGAATTTCAAGATCCACCCCCGGATACAAGTCTTTAACCAAAACAGATGGATAAGCCCGCGCCGGTGAGGATTGCTTGCTTTTATTCCCATAATGGTAATGATACTTTTCGGGGAAGGGCAATCCTCCACCTGTTGCTTTTCGAAAACGGCCATTTTTAAATTTCAACAACAGAATATGACCGTCAACCTTGGTTTCATCTGAACTTCGAGAGTGCATTTTTTCTGTTGCAGCGGGATCCCAGTTGTTTATCCAAATACCTGATTCAGAAATCCATACATCAGCGCTGCTTAGAGAGGCTTTAAAATAATAATCCGAAGGCCACTGCCCCTTGTTTTCAACAAATTTGAGCTGACCTTTCAGGGGTGCGGCAATCGATCCGGCGCAGCATGCCACGATAAAAACAAATATTTTTCTGCCAAACCCCATGTGTTTGTTACAAATTTCGGACTTTTGCAGCAGCGTCACAAATATAGAGACGTAATATTGATGCGTATCGTTTTCTTCGGCACACCGGCCTTTGCTGCATTTTCATTACAAAAGCTAATGGAAAACGGTAAAAATATTGTGGCTGTTGTTACTGCGCCCGACAAGCCAGCAGGCCGTGGCAAGCAATTACAGGAAAGCG
>JBEDNI010000148.1:0-4891 GCA_041170685.1 Bacteroidota bacterium
TATCCCAAACCTTATGGATTACCTTAACCGATTTACCGAGGTAATCTTTGAAATCTGCTGACGCCTGATTGGTTTTTGAGGGTATTATTACCGGAGATGTCCAGGTATGGCTATCCCCTAGTATAAATGCATTTAACTGATAATTACTTCCGGTGTTGGTGTAGTTAAAACGGGCATCGGGCAGCGCTTTTAGAACCACTTCTGATTCGGACGATGAAACAACGCAGCCGCCTTTATTTTTGGCAGTGGCATATAGCTTATCTCCGTGGCGGACATTGTACGTATGATTCAACCCTCTTCCGGCTACCTTACCATTTAGATACCAAATTACAGAGTCCTGGAATAACTGGCTTTGGGCAGTAACAGGAAAGTTTATAACTGCTGAATTGGTGCATATTGAAATAGTTTTATCGTAATTAAACGATGTAATGGGTTTAAAAACTGTATCTTCATGAATGATGATGTTTTTGGTCGAATAACCACATTCAAGCCGAGCAGAATCCAACACGTCTAATCTGAACAGTGATGTGGCTATCAGTGTAGGGTTAAACATGGTGTCTTTAAAGGTGTTGCTGAAATTCAAACGGGTGCTGTAATTGAAGCTCCCAACTCCTTTTAGGGTTATTTTAAATTTATCCAGCGCACATACCCTGTCTTTGTCTACATGAACGGTAAAAGGGATTGATTTGCAGGTGTCGGCAGCCCCTTTTATTTCGGCAATGGCCGTTTCGTTGCATATATCATTCAGCAGGGCTTTGACCCTAACTTTCAACGACTCCCCTCCTTTCAATGTATTGATATTGTGGGAAAGCCCAAGATTTCCTGAACTGGGGGTTTGATAGGTTTTTCCGGAGTCGATACTGATTCTATATTCTTTAGCATTGGCCACAGCATTCCAGCTCACAGTAAACCCTTTAAGGGTTTTATTGGAAACCGATAAAACCGGAGCAGAAACGGGTTGTTGTCCATACACTGTTAACGAGTCAGAGGCAAAACAACCCTTCACATTCTTTGACCATGCCTTGATGGTCTGTATGCCTGCGATGATGGTTTTAGAAAACACGCTGTCAGTTACCCAAGGTCCGGCTGGGCCTTGAATAGACAAACTATCAGACGATGCATTATTTCGTTTCACTGAAAATTGCGCCTGATTTGCGGTACAGAGTGAATCATTGGCTGCAACCAAGGTTATCTGAGGTTTGGCATTCACATTGATGGCGACACCGGGAGACGACAAACTGCTGCAACCACTTGTGGTGCTGGTTACAACAACTGAATATTTTCCGGCCGTTTTTACTGTTAAAGAGCGAGTTGTTTTTCCTCCCGGACTCCAGGAATAGGTTACCCCACTTGATGTAGAGGCGGTTAGTGCAACGGAATCTCCATCGCAAATGTTTTGTGTACTGCCGGGCGTTAAAGTGGGTTGTGCAGGTCTTGCAAGCACCGTGAAATTGAGCGTGTCGGGTCTGCTTTCTCCTTTGTTGTTTTTTACGGTTAAAATGGCCCTGTAATTGCCTGGGTTTGAATAATTAACCTGAGGTGTAGCAGAAGTGCTGCTCGTGGGTGTTCCTGAGGGAAAAGACCAGCTGTAGGAAGTGGGCGATCCTGTTACATCAGCGGCAAAACTGATGGCCGTTCCGCTGCATAACTTACCGGAAGTGATTTTAACCTTAGCGCCTGGTAATCGGGTGCTGGGTGAAACAGTAAATGATTTGCTGTAAATGTAGTCTCCGGTGCTGCCTGAGCCGTTGGCAACATTCAGGGTTACCCAGAATGTAACATTTCCAACGTTTTTTGATGGCGCTTTCCATGTAATTCTCCAAGTGGTGGAATCAGTGGCTACCGTACCGGTGCCTGTGCTTGTATGGCCAATGTAATAACGGGTATTGCCACCCACCAGTGAAGTTCCTGTCTGACTTCGGCTGTCTCCATTATTGAAAGTACCGGCGGGTTTATAAGTAGATGTTTCCAGACAGGTCATCTGAAATCCGAATTTTGATTTTCCGGTTTCTTTATATCCCAAAATGAGCGTGTAACTGGAGTCCGGAATGTATCCATTACCGGTGAAATTATTACCCAGATTAATGCGGCCATGATTGGCGCCTGAAGTCTGTAAAGAAAAACTGCTATGGCAGTTGGTACAGTTGCTTTCTTTGGTAGAGGATGTTATGGGTGCATTGGTTAAAGACCATCCCGGTCCCGAGGTGTTGGTTCTAACTATGAGTGATACACTGCATATGAAGACAACGCCCAATGTGCGTAAAATTACTTTTTTCATTCTTCTTACAAATAAAATTTGCTTTTCTGGTGTATGCTGAGGAACAAATTTGAAATGACTTATGTTTTACACATCATGCAAGAAGCTATTTTCGGACCAGATGCCCCTGATAAACCGAACCATTTTCCAGTCTTATGGTCAGCAAATGGATGCCTCTTTCTATGGATTGGACCTCAATTTTTGTGTCCTGGTTTTTGATAACCCTTCCCCTCTTTACCAGTTTGCCGTCAGTGGAATATATTGCATAGAAGCCATTGTGCGGCAGTGAAGAAACAGTCCAAAAGCCCTGCTGTAAAGGATTGGGCCAAATGACAATGGCTTTTGCATGATCTAGATTTTTTAAACCCGTATTTTTCATCACAACCCATACTGTGGATGTATCACAGGCATCGCAGCCGGATGAATTTTGGGTAACACAATACTGAAACTGATACCTGCCTGTATCAGAAATCTGATCAAACCTCATCCAGAATTGCTTAGACCCTGCAGGGTCTTCAAATAAAACAGCGCCTGCATTCACTCCGAAAGGTACAGAAAGTACAGTCCATTTCGATGTGGCAGATGTATCATTTACCGGGCGAATGATAAGATTATCCATGGATGCCTTCAGCATCGACTGATGATGCTGTGTATCTTTGACACTAACTATCGGGGAGCTATGAATACGCTGTTCAGTGCTGTCCATGTTTACACAACCCACGGAGTCCGTAAATTGCAGGTATATTTTTTCTGTGTGGTATTTTCCGCTCTGCAGGGAATTGTTATCCAAGCGGGTGGTTTTAAACAGGAATCTACCGGCGTTGATACTGTCAATCAGTTTGTTTTTTGATGTAATTACAATATCTTTATTGGCCTGTGGATTTACAAACGGGAATAATTCAATATCGCCATCAGCAAAACATTTTTCGGGCAAGGGTTTGCGAGACCAGTAAACCTGTGGTAAAGCATAAATCTTCACCCTAACTGTATCGGAATCCTCGCACAACCGTCCTCCCTGAATTACCGAAGCTTTTAACACATAATCAAAATAAACCGGAGCACCTCCAACAGGATTGGAATTTGTGGGTCCAACTTTGATTTGGACTGCACTGTCAATGTAGGCGCTGGTTTTGAGCTCAGTCCATGTATATAGGGCTGGAACTCCAGTGGGTGTATGAGCAGCAGTTAATAGCACAGAATCACCGTTACAAACATTGATATCTTTACCGGCATCACTTTTCACAGTATCGTTCACAAAAAGAAAAACACTGTCGTAACTACTGCAACGTGTATTCGTATCTATTGTTTTCACTATGTAAACACCTTGTTTGTTTTGGGTTACGGTTCTGGTTTTTTCTCCGCTACTCCATTCATATTTCACTGAATCATCATGATTACCTGCATCGAAAGTGACCGTCTGATACGGACAAATTCGTTGGTCGGCCATTTTAATTACGGCGGGTACTGTAATCATTTTAATTTTAATGGAATCAGAAAAACTGCAGGCATTAGAATCTTTCACAATAACAGAAATGATTGTATCGTTCACGATAGAACCAATCATTAGAAATGGCAGCGTATCACCGGTCAGATGTTTTATTGGCCTACGCCAAAGATATTGATACGGTGATTTTGCCCTGTTAACCGTGCAATCAAGCTTAATGGCTGTTCCAAAGCAAATGGAAGTATCAGGTGTGTTGATGGAAACAGCAGGCGGTGAAGCCAACTGAAGGGTATCTTTGTATACGGCAGTGCAACCTAAAGAGGAAGAGATGGTATGCACAAGAATATATTTACCGCCTTTGCTATAGGTTAAGGTATCGATTTTCTTGCTACTTGATTTGAGAGTTGTTGATTCAACTGAATCTTTGAGACTCCATGAATAGGCAATGCTGCCACTGGTGACGGCGAACCCCTCAACATACAGTTTGCCACAACTCAATATTTTGTATTTGTGTTTGCTAATGGGTTTTTTAGAAACTAAAATCTGAAATCCTTTGGCCGAAACTGCGGGCCTATTGCAATGCTGATCATTGGCAGTTACGGAAAAATGATATGGAACATCCTTGGCGTCACCGATTCTGGTTTGCCAGCAAAATTCAGCTGTTTTTTCTCTCTGATTAGGGTTTAAAATGGTGAATGTTGCCCTTGGTATTGCGCCATTCCATGTTAAAAGCAGGGTGTCGGGAGTGGTTTGATTGGGAGTGAATGTCTCATCATAGCTGTTAATCTTGAAACAAACCTTATCCCCTTCACAAACCTTTACCCTGTTGGGTCCATCAATGGAGGGACTTTTATTGAAATCACAATTACTGGTTGAAATTAAATTCACATCCCTACGAGTTTTTCCTATTACAAGATAGGATCCCGTGGCTGTATCTTTTCTGTATTCAGTTGCTTCCACCACAGCCACACTAATTTCATCACATTTTGTAGGCGTAAATACAATATCACCGTTTGCCTCATTGATGTAAATGCCTCTTGGAGGGTTTGATGTGGTATTGGGTGTGCAGCTTACAGATCCGGCAGGAATGCAATATGGCGTTAATGGATAACGGGCCGAAAAAGGGCTTGAATAAACAACCGAAGTGTTCGGTAATGCAGCCAATGCGTTTGAAAATTTTATATTAATAG
>JBEDNI010000149.1:0-7966 GCA_041170685.1 Bacteroidota bacterium
GATGTGTTGCGTAATGATGAGGGTTGTAAATATGTAATTATGCTCTCGCATCTTGGGTTGTCTCAACAAATTGCCTTAGCCAATCATGAGGCATGCAAGGGTGTAGATATCATATTTGGTGGAGATACCCACGAACGTGTTCGTGAACCCATTCAGTGCAAATATGCCAAGGTGGTGGAGCCGGGTGCTTTTGGGTCATTTGTGGGTCGCCTCGATTTAACCCTGAAAAATGGAGAGGTATTGAAAGAATCCTATCATCTCGATGAAATAGGGGTAGAAAATCATAAGCCGGATAAAGAAATTCATTCTTTGCTCACAGAGCTTGAAAAGCCCTTTGCTGCTGATATTAACACGGTCATCGGATACAGTACTTTGCCCTTGTATCGATATTTTGTCATCGAAAATACCATCGATACCATGATTTTGGATGCGTTGCGTTGGAGATTGCCCGATACCGACATTGTATTGTCTAACGGGTTTCGTTTTTGTCCACCCAGATCCACCCCCGATGCAACAGGCAAAATTCCCATTACCAATGGTTTTATTTATGATATGTTGCCGGTGGACAGTACTATTAGAACCGGTAAAGTGACGGGTAAACAAATTAAAGACTGGCTTGAAAAAGAGCTAAATAATGTTTTTGCTAAAGATGCTTCTAAGCGTTTCGGTGGCTGGGTGATAAAATTTAGCGGCATGAAAGTAACATTTAAAGCATATGAGGAAATGGGTAAACGTGTGCAGTCGGTGATGGTAGGTGATGAGCCGCTAAATACTGAAAAAACATATAGCATAGCTGCCTGCGAGCGCGATGGCGACCCTGCGGATATGCTATGCCGGATAAAAAATGTGGCCGAAGCCCTGAATACTTCTTACACTTTGCACACCACCATGCGCGAGTACCTGACGGCAAA
The DNA here is from genome assembly GCA_041170685.1 of Bacteroidota bacterium. Classification (GTDB taxonomy): domain Bacteria; phylum Bacteroidota; class Bacteroidia; order NS11-12g; family UBA955; genus RGEC01. The sequence goes on from JBEDNI010000149.1 coordinate 912, forward strand.
TTCACCGGTGACCCCCACTCCTATGGGCAATGCGGTTGCATTGGATGCGCCTAAGGATTTATTGACCCAGGTGTTTGGTGTGAAGTACGAGTTTCGTTAGCGGCGGCAGGCCAACAAGCGGATAACCTGTGCTTTTCCCTCATGGAAAGGACCTTCGCTTAATTCGGTCTCAACGGTCTCCAATACAACTATTTCCCAGTCGCTTTCGGGGAAATCGTTTTTCAGCATTTCCGGGGTATACAACATGCTCACATCTTTGGGCCCTCCGGATTGCAGTTCCAGCTGCAAAGGATTAAATGCTTCCAAAATCACATGGCCACCCTGCTTTACCCAGTATGCCACCTTGTGATGAAATTCACTGCGAATTTCAGGAGGCATGTGCGCATAAATGAGTGCTACGGCATCCATCGATGCTTGATCTATCTCAAATGACAAGAAGTCAGTGGTTTGGTATGCAAACGCTACCTGATTGCATTGTGCCATTTTGAGGGCTTTTTCTTTGGCTATTTCGCTGTAGTCAAATGCCGTTACATCCCAGCCGATTTTTGCGGCGTACACAGCATTTCGGCCTTCGCCCTCCGCCGGAAGTAATAGTTTTCCGGTATTTATTTTGTCAATACTGTGTTTGAAAAATACATTGGGCAACAACCCATATACGGTTTCATGGTTTTGAGAGCGTTCATTCCAGCAGGTGGACTGCATAGGGCAAAGCTAATTACAGATGTCTATTTTAAGTGTAACATAAGTTTCATCTGTCCTGCTTGCTAATTTATCGACTTCCACAATCTGTGTACAATCTTTTTGGTTCGGTTTTTGTTAGTAGTGGTAATATTGCAGAAAACCTACGCAAACCTATTCAACAATTAAAGTTTATGAAAAAAATCCTATTTGCATTCACCCTGATTGCATTGGTATCGGTGGGTTGTGTTTCCAAGAAAAAATACAACGCCGAAGTTTCCAAAAATGTGCTTCTGAACGATTCTTTGAATCGCATCACCAATCAGCTCGACGTTTGTCTGAGCGACAAGCAGGCCCAGCGCAATGAAATCAAGCGACTGGAGGCCGAATTGGTAAGCCTGCGCGCCAATGCCAACAACCTGATGGGGCAGCTGGAAGATTTGTCTATTATCAGCAAAGCACAGGCCGAAAGCATAAAGCAGTCGCTTCAGAATATCAGTTCTAAAGATTCCTATATTAAAGATCTGCAATCTGCCATGGCTCGCAAAGATTCGCTGAACATGCAGCTGGTACTGAGCCTGAAAGGTGCCTTGAAAGACATTAACGATAAGGATGTAGAAATCAAAGTGGAAGGTAGTGCTGTGTTTGTTGACATCTCTGATAAGCTGCTTTTCAAGCAAAACAGTTTTGAAGTAGAAGGCGGAGCACTGAAAGTGCTTGAGAAAGTAGCCACCGTGTTGAAAACCCAGAAAGACATCACCTTTATGGTAGAGGGCCACACCGATAATGTTCCCATGAATGGTAAAATTTTGGAAGACAACTGGGACCTGAGCGTACTGCGCGCCACCGCCGTGGTTCGTTTGTTGCAAACTAAATACGGTTTGGATCCTTCGCGTCTGATTGCTGCAGGCCGTGCTGAACACAAGCCCGTAACAGCCAATGACACAGAAGATGGACGTGCACGTAACCGTCGCACCCGCATCGTAATTCTGCCTCAGTTGGATCAGTTCTTCAAACTGATTGAGCCCAAGAAATAATAATATTTCCATGAACATAGAAAGGCCGCGTACTGCGGCCTTTTTTATGCAATGCATTTACCTTTGAATGTGTAACGGTATTCAATTTCATGCAAAAATTCCTTTTTTGGATTTGTATTCAAGTAGCCCTTTCGCTGAAAGGCCAACCCCTGCATGAATACGCCTGGACCTTCTACGATACTGCAAACAAAAGTGTTCAAAACAATTTCATTACAGATATTGAGTTTGATTCGAAGGGCAGGGCCTGGGTATCCACAGCCAATTATGGTGTAAATTATTATGATGAACGTGGATGGCATCACATTAAGCCTGTGGTACCCGATTCGCTGGTGTATGGCTGGTTTAATGATATGGTGTTTATCAACGATGAAACCCTGGCCATTGGAGGCATTCCCGGCATTTTGGTGTTGTACCATTTGGAGTCAAAAAAATGGGAATATCTGCGCATACCGCATTCATCCATACAGGCAATGGAAATGTGTGGTTTGCCCGGCAATGCCTTGCTATTAGGCGGCGCATTCATCCATACAGGCAATGGAAATGTGTGGTTTGCCCGGCAATGCCTTGCTATTAGGCGGAAATCAGGGCCTAATGCACTTTAAGAATGGTGTGTTCAGCACCATTCGGGGTGTTGATAATGGCGTTATGGGTATTTCTCTTCACGAGAAAAAATGGGTGGATATTCATGCCGGTGACGGAACTTTCCGGTATAGCCTACCTGATGATGGGAGCCCACGTCTGAAATTCAAATCCAAACTGACGGATTTGGCTTTTTACCGCACAGCGGTGGATGGTAAAGGGCGTCTGTGGGCAACCTCCTTTTCCGGACTTAACGTGCACCTTAAAACCGACACAGGATGGATTAAATCGACTAACATTCCGCAGTCAGCATTTTATGATTTCAATGGCTCTTGGCAGTTTACAGCCCATGAACTTGCGGTGCTACCCGATGGCAGAATGATGGCGGGCAGCCAGTTTATGCCCCATTTAATCGTAAATAATGAGGTGGACTGGGAAACTTATATGGTTCCGATTAAAGAAAAATTTGATGGCATAAATAGGATTGTGGTTGCCCCAGACAGCAGCATCTGGATTGCAACCTGGTATCATGGTGTGGCTGTGTTCAGCCATAAAAACCATAAAAAACACAAGAAAATCATATTGCCGCCCCCCGCCATGTCAATTGATCCAAGGCAGCAGCCTCCGAATCCCAACCGCATTAATATTCCCATACATAAGCTCATCGATGATTGATTGGGTAGGTAAGTTGGACTGAAAATTAGTACTTTATACTCATTTTTATATCATAAATACCGATTTATTTTGTCGGTAAATGTCTGCAAATAAGCATGTTTTAATCTGTGTCCTATGGGCATTTAGCACCTTCGGGATTTTCGCCCAGAACTATCCCATTCAGACTACGGTACAGCTATTGCCACCTTATACCCCTCGCCTCACGGAGCTGCAATCAGAGCCCAACCGACTTTCTGTAAGCTTGCTTAATAAAGACCTGGCTACTCCTGTGGTAGAGGTGTATCTAAGCCTCCGGCTTCAGGGCCCCGGTGTGGGTTTGCAGACTCGTCCGGGCTTCAGGCCCCTCAAAACATTTACCCTGAATGCAGGCGTCCCCATCAGTATCAACGGTCCTGATTTGGCAGAACTGCTGCAACCCCAAAACCTGGACTTTCAAGGGCTGGACCGAAATGCGTTTATCCGGGGCGGACAGTTATTGCCCGAGGGGCTTTGGACGATTTCTATATCGGCCTACAGTGTAGCACGCAACCTGCAGGTGAGCAATACCGGGGTGGTGATGGCCGGGCTATTTAAGCATAAGCCGCCTTTGCTCAACTTTCCTTTTCACGAAAGCCGCGCAGGTTCTGCCCTCCCGCAGTTTTTACCATTTCAGTGGACATCCAGGCATTATGCATCTCCTTTCGCAGCCGGCAGTATTCGGTATCGGTTTAAGATGATAGAGCTGATTCCGGGCAGCCGCAATCCCAATGAGGCCATGCAGGCTACAGCAATTCCATGGTTTGAAACATTCACCGACCAGACCTCCTACATTTACGGTCCCGCAGATCCGCCATTGGTGCCAGGCAGAAGCTATGCGTGGCAGGTTCAGGCAATCGATGTGGATGGCAGCGAGGGATTTGAAAATGAGGGTTACAGCCAGGTATTCAGCTTTGTTTTTGGTGAAACCTGTGCAGCGCCATTGGGCATTAGGGCCCGCGCCGAGGAGGGACGCACCATCAGGGTTTCTTGGACTCCCATACCCGGCATCGTAAATGTGGCCTACAGCCTTTGGTACAGAACCAAGGGCATAGGAGAATGGCAAACTTTTATGGTTACCGATACGGTGGCCACGGTGGGAGGATTGCTCCCAAACACGGAGTATGAAGTGTATGTGAATCGCATCTGCATTGGGGGTGAGAGCCCTCCCACAGCCACAATAACGGTTACAACCGATGCTTTACGCGGGGCATGGGACGAGGTGAGTAAGCAATGCGGAAAGCCGGCGCCCACCTTTGATTTGAACAACCGCAAGCCTTTGCAGGCACTTGAGCCGGGTGAAACTTTTACAGCAGCTGATTTTACCATCAAGGTGCTGTCTGCCACAGGTGAGAATGGCGAATTTAGCGGCAGTGGTACGGTGTGGCTACCCTTTACCGGAAAGGTGCCTATTCCCTGCACCTGGGAGCATGTGAGCATCAACAGCGACAGGCGTTTGGTGGATGGCATGGTTAAAATACTACGCAAACCGTTGGTGTTGAGCAACCTCACTTTCGAAAAACTGGCTGACCGCTGGCGGGATTTGTTTGGCAGCAACTGGAACCGAAGCGAATATAAACGGATGGCAGTCCCCGTGAGTGGCGTGGAAGTATTGCCCGATGGACGAATCCGCATCCGCACGGCCAAAGGCGATGAGTTTGCCCGGGGAGGACAAAACACCGTTATAGAAGGCCCTGATGGCAAGCGCTGGTATGTGAGTGCCGGGGGAAAGGTGACCGGTCCCGAGGGTCCTGCTGAAAAACCTGTGGTGGGCAATGAAAGCAACGGATCCGGAACGCCGGGTTCTGTGCTGCCGGACGGCACTATGGTGTTGTTTGACAATGATGACCCAAACCGCAGGGCCTGGGACGCTTACAATATCCGCAGCGAGACAGGCGGTAGCAGCTATGACCGGTTGGACGGGCCTCCCGGCGGCTATGTAGCGGGCTGGAAATTGCTGGCTACCGGAGAAAAGGAAACGGTGAGGGCCACGCTGCGAAAGGGTAAACTGAAGTTACACCCTGACAGCATTCGGTTTTTGCGCAGTGATGGGGTGAGGGTGAAATCTGAGCGCCTTAACGATACGGTGTGGAAGCTTGAAGTGCCCGGCCGGCTTCATTTGTGGGCCGATGCAGTATGGGCGGTGGGAAGCATTGTCCCACCGGATAGTGTGCGTGGCGGGGCCCGTCGTGTTTTGGGCAAACTGAATCTGATTGCGGCAGATGAGCGAAAGGTGCATGTCAAGTTGGTCCCGGTGTGCAGCAGCGGTGGCACTATCAGCAAGGGACAGCTGGAAACGGCCCTGAATGTGATCACGGCCAAATTTGGGGTTAAGACAGGGGTGGAGGTAATGCCATCCATGGCTGTAAGTGGATACAATCCGCAGGTGGATAAAATATCGGTGAACCGCATGGCATTGAAAACCTCGTATGGCAGCGATTTGCAGCGGTTTATCAGGGAGTTTGAGGGCAAATACCGCAGTCCGCGTAGTGACACCGCCGTAATGTTTTTGCTGGGTCCGGCCGCCGACCAGACCGAGGGTTACATGGCGCTGAATAACCGGTATGGTTTCATCTTCTGCGGTAATAGTCCGCCCGAAGCGCACACCCTAGCGCACGAACTGGGGCATGGGCTGTTAGTACTGGAGCATCCGTTTGAGGAATCGGCGGAGCAGGTGGGCAAAACCCTCAACCTGATGGATTACAGAAAGCCGCACGCCCTCACCCATTTCAAGCAGTGGAAACGCATTCATGACAAGGAGGAGGTGGGGAATTTTTTGCAATCGATAAGGCAGAAAGAGCTTGAGGGAAAGATGATAGATTGGACCCTTTACAGCCTAGAACAACTCGGATTGCCAAAGGGTAAAGGGTTGTACCATAGTTTTATTACCCCCAATGGTAAAGTCATAGCATTGGCCTCTGATAGCTTAGATGGCGTCACATTTTCGCGCAGTTTTGTTCATACCGGAACCCATCAGTTGTATTATCCCAATGCAGGGAAAGCCAACGGAGCCCTCACCGCATTTATCTATGCAGGGAAAAAATATGGAGCATATCTGAAAGGCAAATGGTTCAGGGGTTTTTATTCAAAAGAGACCAATACCACACGCCGCTTCGATTCCGGTTGGGTAATGCGCAAAACAGGTTCTGCAAAGGAGCAGGTTGTGGCCGGTGTAGAAATACAAACTTGTCAGTTGCGGGTATATCAGGCTGGATTTTCCGCTTTAACCACAGATACCTGTCCTCGGGAATTTAGACTGTCTGACAGTAGCTTGCTTTCCAGTCATAGCGTAGGAAACTCATGCTACGAATATTTTGATGAGAAATCGCTTACCATTTACGCTAAGCGGTTTTGGGACTCTGCTCAATTGAACCCCAACTATCGCACCAATGTGGATTTGGTGAGGCGTGTTGTGAGACTTATCAATGATTATGGCGATGAATATCCGTTCTATGATATCCGAAATTATAATCGGTTTATAGAAAAATACCGTCCTAAATTTTCACTGCCGGAACTTAGCCCTACCATTCCCTTTAAAACATCCTCGTTACAGATCTATGAAAATTACCTGCGTCTGCACTTAGGGGTTTTGGTCAATATTAAGACCGCATTCGATGAGGTTAAAACCTATTCAGAATTGTGCGAACTGCTGGCTGTACTGCCGGATAATTATTATCCCAAACTAACTTTTCAGCAACGTCTTAACAGCTTGAAAATACTGGCCACCGAAGGACTGGCAGTGGTAAGCTGGCGAGGGTGGTTGGAAAATGGAGGAACGGAAGGCATAGCACTAAAACTGTTGTTTACAACACCGGAATCAGAACGATCCAAGATGCTGGATTCATTGGTGGCGGGCCCGGCTATAAACGGCAGGGTGCATTTACTTGCTGCACTTTGTGCAGATATCAGTGGTTTGGATGGTGAGAACTTCAACCGATTTATAGGTGATATCACACGTTGGATATTTGAATACCGCCAATCGGAGGAAGAAAATCTGGTAAAGAGCGTAGCGGAGGGGCGTTACGTGATTTTTGACCCTGATTTTTGGGGTGATGGAATTCAATATAAGTT
>JBEDNI010000150.1:0-4813 GCA_041170685.1 Bacteroidota bacterium
CGGTCGCCGGACCTCAAGGGGGAATTAACAAAGCCAAAAAAGCCACGCTGCGCTCGTTTTTTTATGCGCCTGCAGTCTGCCTAAGCAAGCTTGGCATCCTTAGTACAGGAATGGCTCCCTACGGTCGCCGGACCTCAAGGGGAGGGCTTAACAAAGCCAAAAAGCCGCGCTGCGCTCGTTTTTTTATGCGCCTGCAGTCTGCCTGTGCAAGCACTGCATCCTTTTGGCGCATAAAAAAACCCACCTTTTCAGGTGGGCTTTTTGGCTTTGTAGCGGGAACAGGACTCGAACCTGTGACCTTCGGGTTATGAGCCCGACGAGCTACCACTGCTCCATCCCGCGATGTATCTTTCGGAGAGGACTCCGGAAGCCCGACGAGCTACCACTGTCCCGAAAAATTGCCAATTGCTAATTGGCTCATTTTTCGAGGATCCTCGAAATTCAGGCGCTTCAAAAAGCTTGAATTTCGGGACTCCATCCCGCGATGTATCTTTCGGAGAGGACTCCGGCAGCCCGACGAGCTACCACTGTCCCGAAAAATTGCCAATTGCTAATTGGCTCATTTTTCGAGGATCCTCGAAATTCATGCGCTTCAAAAAGCTTGAATTTCGGGACTCCATCCCGCGATGTATCGTTTAAGTTAATCGTTGAAACCTAAAACCAACTCTAAACTCCTGACTCTAAACTCTCAACTCTTAACTATGTCGTAGCCCGTAGGGGAATCGAACCCCTCTTTCATCCGTGAAAGGGACGTGTCCTAACCGATAGACGAACGGGCCAAATACTAAAGAACGCTTTCCCCCAAAAGGGGCTGCAAAATTAATGTAAAAAATTGAAACAGACAACCCTTTTACACAGGATCTTCAAATTTTCTTACTTCCGCATCCCCCCAAAGGTCCTCAATTCCGTAGAAACGGCGCTTCTCCTCCAGAAATACATGAATGACCACATTCACATAATCCAGCAATACCCACTCTGCGTGCTCACCACCCTCCCTGTGCAAGGGCTTTTCTCCCGTAGCGAGGCGTATCTCATCCTCCACACCATCGGCAATCGCCGATACCTGCCTGTCACTGTTACCATGGCATATCACCATCATGTCGGCAAATGCTCCCTTAAGCTTGCGTAAATCCAAGGTCACAATATCATGCGCCTTTTTATCCTGCATACCCTTCACCGCCACCATGGCCAGTGCTTCTGTTTCGTTTCCTGTTTTTTTTGCCATCCTTTGGCTTTTCTTTGTGCAAAGAACGCGAATAATTGGAAGAATTTTCTTTTATAGACCAAGTTGGTAAAATAATGCTGTTTTACACCCCCTCCTGCGGAAGCACACAGGATCTTGTTCCCCTCTGTGCCCGACAAGCCGGAGGCAAACATCCCGCAGCTCTCCTTACCTTCCACCAAACCCAGGGCCGTGGGCAACAAAACCGCCCCTGGGAGGCCGAACCCGGTAAAAATCTGGCGATGTCGGTATGGCTTCCGCTAAAAAACCCCAAACCTGAGTTCTTTCCCTTGCTGAATATGGGACTGACCGTCGCCTGTATAAAAGCACTCAATCAAAAACCATCAGTCATTCAAATAAAATGGCCCAACGATTTGCGCCACAATGGAGCCAAACTGGCCGGTCTGCTGATGGAAGTGCAGGGAGATACCCAATCTGGCAAGGCCCTGTGCATGGGTATCGGCGTAAACGCCAACCAAACAAACTTTGATAACCTGCCCCAACCCGCTACCTCTCTCCTAAACATCTCCGGCCAAACCCATAATCTGATGGACCTTGCCCGCAGCATCCTTAACCATCTGCAAAGCGCCTTCAGCACATGGGAAAAACAACCCGATGATGTCATCTTTATGCAAGATTACAATAATTTAACAGAAGGCAAAAACGAGCTCTGGGAAGCTGAAACCCAAACCGGACAAATTATTACAGGTGAAATACTTGGCATTGACCCGCAAGGTCGTTTACTTTTTTATTCCGACAACCGGATTCAGGCATTTCACCATGGCATGATTCGTCTGAAAAAATTTTTATCAAGCGAATAAACCTATCTTTGTTTTTGTCGTCTAATTACAAGTTAACCATGCTGCCATGGATCGCAAAGAATTTTTAACGTTTAAAAAACCGGCTGCTCCCACCGAATTTAAAAAAGTGGAACGCCGCACCACCACAGGTTTAGCCACCTACTCGGGCACTTTCGGAAAAAAAGAAGCCATGCACCTGCTGCGCCGCACCCTGTTTGGGGTGAAAGTGCAGGACATGAAGGATTTTTCCGCCAAAACCATGGCTGCTGCCGTAGATACCCTGCTCAACACCACTACGGCAGTGCCTAACGAACCGCTGAACTATTATGGCAAAACCACCGCCGATCCCAATGTGGCCTATGGAACCACCTGGGTAAATGCTCCCATCGATTTTAATTTCAATTTTCAGCGCACGATGTCGCTGAAAGCATGGTGGTGGGAAATGTCCGCCAAACAGTCATCTACCATCATGGAAAAAATGGTGATGTTCTGGCACAACCTAATCCCCATTTCAGCCATTGACCAGGTAGACCCCAGAATGTCCTACATCTACCTGAAAACCCTTCGCCAACATGCCATGGGCAATTTCAAAACCCTGGTGAGGGCGCTTTCCATCGATCCTGCTATGCTGGTTTACCTCAACGGGCGGTACAATACCAAAAGAGCCCCGGATGAAAACTATGCACGTGAACTTTTTGAATTGTTTACCCTGGGTAAAGGCCCCGACAGTAAATACACCGAAGACGATGTGAAAGCAGCCGCCCGCGTGCTAACGGGCTGGAATATCAATTTTCTGACCACACCCCCGGTTGCTACCTTCAATGTGAGCAACCACGATACCACCAACAAGCAATTCTCTGCCTTTTTTAACAACACGGTTATTACCGGCCGAAGTTCGGCAAGCGCCGGTACCGACGAACTGGATGATTTGCTAAACATGGTTTTTGCCCAAAAAGAAGTAGCCAAATTCATTTGTCGTAAACTCTATAAATACTTCGTTTACTACGACATAACCGCCGATGTGGAAACCAATGTGATAGCACCACTGGCCGATCACTTTCGCAACAACAATTACGAAATCAAACCCCTGCTGGAAAAACTGCTCAAAAGCGAGCACTTCTTCGATCCGCTGAACATGGGCTGTGTTATCAAAGACCCCACATCGCATATTGCCGGCTTCTGCCGTCAGTGGGAACTTGTATATCCTACCGATGCTGAATCTCTTTACAACATCACCGGTTATGGCCGTGCTTTTGGGCAGGCGGTTATGCAGGATATTCTGGATCCGCCCAGTGTTTCCGGCTGGCCTGCCTGGCATCAGTCACCCCAATACCTGCGCAGCTGGATTAGCAGCGATTCTCTCCCCAAACGCAATCAATTTACAGACCTGATGCTGTTTACCGGCTACAGACGGGGTACCTACACCTTCATTGCAGACGTGTTCAAGGTCACCAAACAATTTTCAAACCCCGGCGATGCGGATACCCTGATTGATGATGCCATTGCATTCCTATCACCACTGGAACTCAGCACGGCACAAATAGCAACCCTGCGCAACAACCTGCTGCCCGGGGGTATACCCGCCTACAACTGGACCGACGAATGGACCCAGGCCAACGACCCAGGTCATGCCAACCATACCACTGCGCTGGCCTCAGCCAAATTAAAGCTGCAATTGCTATATAAATCCATTATGAACCTGTCTGAATATCAGCTATCATAAACCATTCCCATGAAACGCAGATTATTTCTAAAAGCCGCCGCCGCAGGATCCGTTTTACCGGTTTCCCTGAATGGAATGTCAGTGCGCGCCTACGCAAACTCACCCCTCATGCACCTGCTGGGCAGAAGGACCGGCAGCAATGATAACGTACTGGTATTAATTCAATTAAATGGTGGAAATGATGGGTTGAACACCGTTATTCCCTTGGATCAGTATACCAACCTGAGCAAAGCCCGCAGCAATGTAATTATTCAGGATACCAAGGTGCTGAAGCTGAACGGTGTGAATGGAACAGGCCTGCACCCTGCCATGACGGGTTTGCAAGGACTGTATAACAATGGGTTGGTTAACATCATTCAGGATGTGGGCTACCCAAACCCTAATTTCTCACACTTCCGTTCTACGGACATCTGGATGAGCGGTAGCGACACCAGCGAAAGCTGGACCACAGGATGGATGGGCCGTTATCTGGATTCACAGTTTCCCGGTTTTCCGGATGGTTACCCCAATACCGGCGCCCCCGATCCTCCCGCCATTCAGATTGGTTCCATGGTTTCACTGGCAACCATGGGCGCATCCGTCAATATGGGCATGGCCATTACCGACCCCAGCAATTTCTACACTTTGGTGAACGGCACCACAGACCCCGTGCCCAATACCCCTGCAGGTCGTGAACTGGAGTTTTTACGCATCATGGCAAACCAGACCAATCAGTATGCCACTTCCATTAAAAATGCGGCAACCAAAGCCGCTACCCTCAGCACCAAATACCCCACCGGTAATAACCTGGCAGACCAGCTTAAAATCGTAGCCCGACTCATCAAGGGCGGCCTCAAAACACAGGTGTATATGGTTAGCATTGGCGGCTTTGATACCCATAGCCAGCAGGTAGACAACAGTGACCATAGCATCGGCGCCCACGCTACCCTGTTGCAAAGGGTCAGCGACGCCATCACGGCCTTCCAGGACGACCTGACCCTGATGGGCATACAGGATCGCGTGGCAGGTATGACATTCTCCGAATTTGGCCGCCGCATCATGAGCAACGGCAGTGTAGGTACCGACCAC
>JBEDNI010000151.1:0-4798 GCA_041170685.1 Bacteroidota bacterium
CCCCCATTTTCACCGGCTTCAGGACCCAGATCCAACACCCAGTCAGCGCATTTTATTACATCCAGATTGTGCTCAATACAGAGGATGGTATTTCCTTTATCAATCAATGCATTAAAGCTATTCATGAGTTTTTTGATATCATGAAAATGCAGACCTGTAGTGGGTTCATCAAAGATGAATACAGTGCCACCGTCCTTGTGAGGATTGGCTTTACTCAGATAGAAGGCCAGCTTCACACGCTGTGCTTCCCCTCCGGAAAGGGTATGGCTGCCCTGCCCCAGGGTAATATACCCCAAACCCACATCTTGTAATGGCTTCAAACGTTCTCTTATTGATTTATCATCGGCAAAAAACGATATAGCTTGGTCTACAGTCAGTTGAAGAATGTCATGAATGTTTTTTTCTTTGTAAACCACCTCAAGCACTTCGTTTTTGAAGCGCTTTCCACCACAGGAATCGCAGGGCAACTTGATGTCAGCCATAAACTGCATTTCAATAACTGTCTCTCCTTCACCCTGACAGCCATCGCAACGACCTCCATCCACATTAAAAGAGAAATGGGCCGGTTTAAACCCTTTGAATTTGCTGAGGGGCTGTGATGCAAAAAGCTCCCGTATTTCGTCATATGCTTTCACATACGTTACCGGATTGCTTCTGCTGCTTTTGCCAATCGGGTTTTGATCTACCAGCTCTACCGCTTTCACCATTTTTTTTGCACCCTCCAGCGCCCTATGATGGCCTGTTTTGGTGCTGATATATTGACCTATTTCCTTACTGAGTGATGGATACAGTATTTGTTTCACCAGACTGGTTTTGCCGCTTCCGCTCACTCCGGTGATGGCGGTAAAAACCTCAAGCGGAAATTCCGCATCCACCTCTTTCAGGTTATTGGTTTCCGCACCAAGAATTTTAATACTATGCTTCCATTTACGACGGTATTTGGGTACCTCAATCGATTCTCTGCCCGACAAATATTTGCCGGTAAGACTGTTATCATCGGTTATCAATGCATCAAAATTGCCACTAAATATTACTTCGCCCCCTAAGGCGCCCGCCAGTGGACCCATGTCAATCACTTGGTCGGCTGCCTTCATTACTTCTTCATCATGTTCCACAACAATAACCGTATTACCCTCTTTCTGAAGCAATTTCAGCACACCGATTAATCGTTCAGTATCCCTGCTGTGAAGCCCTATGCTGGGTTCGTCCAGAATATACATGCTACCTGTAAGATTACTTCCCAGACTGGTAGCCAGGTTAATACGCTGACTTTCTCCTCCGCTGAGTGTATTGCTTAATCGGTTAAGACTGAGATAACCCAGCCCAACATTTCTTAAAAAGGATAGTCTTGAGACAATTTCATTCAAAATTCTCTTGCTGATAATCATCTCATTTTCATCGTATTTCACCGCAGTAAAATATTCGAATGCGCTATCGACATTCATGAGCAGTATTTCCTGCAGGTTAATCCTTTCAGGAATCCCCTCACCAGCATTTACTGCCCTTAATTTTACATAACCTGCTTCCTTACGCAGGCGTGTTCCAAGGCAATCCGGACATTGCGTTTTCCCTCGATAGCGGGCTGAAAGTACTCGATATTGTATTTTGTAAGATTTTTCCTCTACGTAACGGAAAAAATCATGAATTCCCGGCAATGTTTTGGTACCATCCCACAGTAGTTTCTTTTGCTCTTTGCTCAATTCCCGGTAGGGCTTATGAATGGGAAAGTCCGCAGACAGGGCCAGCCGGATAAAATCTTCACGCCACGCTCCCATTGCATCTCCTCTCCAAGGCGCCACGCAACCTTCATACACGCTCAGCGATTTATCCGGAACCACCAAATCCTCATCAATGCCCAGAACGCTCCCAAAACCTTCGCATTTGCGGCATGCACCATATGGATTGTTAAAACTTAAAAAATCTCTGCTGGGAACCTCAAACGTAATTCCATCCCGTTCGAAACGGTTGTTAAATAATTGCAGATGTCCTGAATCCAATCGAACGGCACATTCTCCCTGCCCCTCCCATATGGCCGTTTCCACGGCATCGGTGAGTCGGCTAATAAATTCATCATCCTGTAAATCTACCGTCAACCGATCCAGCACCAGGAAATTATCTCCACTTTCTACCTCGCCATTTTCCAGCAAATCTTCAATTTTAAGAATGCGATCATTGATGAGAACCCGGCTGAACCCATTTTGACGTAGCAACTCAAGTTTTTCTTTTTGTAATCTTTTATCGTTTAATGGCGATAGAACTAGTACTGAAGTGTCTTTTTGTAGATGCTGCACAAAGTCCACAACATCTTTCACATCATCCCGCTTCACTTCTTGCCCGCTAATTGGAGAATAGGTGTGTCCAATTCTGCTGACCAGCAACTTTAGGTAATCGTAAATCTCCGTGGAGGTAGCCACCGTACTCCGAGGATTGCGGGTGTTAACCTTTTGTTCAATGGCAACAGCGGGACACAACCCAAGAATATAATCCACTTCGGGCTTTTTCATCCGGCCCATAAACTGACGGGCATAGCTGCTCAAGCTTTCCACATAGCGTCGTTGCCCTTCTGCAAACAGGGTATCAAACACCAGACTGCTCTTCCCGGAGCCCGAAACACCTGTAACCACCGTAAAACTATTATGCCTGAAGGTGGCTTCAACCCCTCTAAGATTGTGTTGGCGGGCGTTTTTAAGATATATGGCAGTTTCTTTTGTCACAGACAGTAATTGAATTGCAAAGTTCGGTTATTTTGGCCCAGATGGGCTAAAAACAATTAAAAACACGAAAGAATCAGCGGATGGTATCTCTTGAAATGCTGCTGCCCGCCCATATACCTACTCCATTTCGGATATTGGAAAATACAGGGGTAGCTTCACCAAACACCCCTGCACCGGCTTTATAATTCTCAATGCTCTGAAAATATTGAAAGTATGGCTGGTTTAAACTTTCCGTTACTACGAGGTATTTAGGAGTTCCCAAAGCATAACCGAATGGTGTGATGAATGAAATGCTCTTCTGCTGACCATTGAATGTTCTGTCTGAAAACACCCAGGAGCCATCTTCACTCACAATGGCTTCGTTTTCAATGGCTGCATCGCGTGTTATGGGTGCCAGGGTATTCCAAATGGCGGTAATATCATCGTAATAAAACAATGAAATCCTGTAATAATTGGTTTCATTGCCTTTGTCATTAAGATTTACTGTCAGGGTGCCTGTGGGATAGCCGGATGAGTCGAGATCGGTAGAATCTTTCCATGTAGCCGGCACAGAAAGGGCCTTCGCGGGCATCACCATATCTGCATAGACTTCGTCAAAGTCGGGCGCTTTTACATTGATGCTGTAAAAGTTGCCCGCCACGGCCCTAAAAACCAAATTTTCGTATTTGTCGGTGCCAACATTGTATGTAAAACCGACAGAATTGCCGTTTTCATCAGTAACTGTCACTACGGCATTGTTGATGAATTCAACAGCAGCGTTACTACCCAAGGAAATGGTTTTACTTACCTGAATTTCTATTTTATCCTGATCATTAATCAAGGCATTCACAACCAGCCTGTTACGACCGCTTATTTCACTCAAATCCAGTTTGGTTTCGCAGGATGAAATCCCCACAGCCACACCAATCAAAAAAAGTAATTTATTCATGTTTTAAAATACTACCCTGTAAAAACCCGATGGTATAAATGGAAAATAGGAAATTCCGAATGCCTGTACCGCTTGTCCCGCCGGCTGATCTACCCTCACAAGCAAAGGATTATTACGCGATGTTACATTGTAAACATTAACGCCGTAATATGAATTATAGGGTCTTCTCAAGTAGGGTTTAAGCTTTTTGGTAAAACCAAAATCAAATCGGCTGTAATAAGGCATGCGAAAATTATTTTTAGCAGTATAATCCAATACCAGCAAACCATCGGCAGATAAATACTGACCGGTTGGCACTGTTACCGCATTTCCGGTCATCCAAACTCCGCTAAACTGAATGGTCCAGTTTTTTTGAAGAGCATATACGCCCTGAAATGAAATTTTATGACGTCTATCCCAGCGAAACGGATAGCTTTCACCAAAGTTTATATCTGTAATATTTCTATCACTTCTCGAAAGAGTGTAACCTGCCATACCATTAAACCTGCCAATCTTTTTCATCAGTAAGAACTCGATTCCGTAAGCCCTGCCTATTCCCTGCGCCAGCATATTTTCCCAGTATCTTGGAGCGAAGTCATTTTCGTCTTGTCCGGTTAAATCTGAGATGCCGTCAAACGATTTCAAATAAAGCTCCATGCTAAATTCAAGGCCCCGTTTCCATGGCTGATAAAATCCGCCAGTAATTTGTAAGGTTCGCTGCGGCCTGATTTTGCCACCCGTGGGAAACCATATATCGCCGGGCAGATTGGCGTTTACACTGCTGAGCCTGTGCACCCCTTGATTGGCAATGCTTAATCCGAGCTTCAAGGCCTTCTGGCCTTGCAATATCTGGCTGATAAGAATTCTTGGTTCAGGCCTTATCCATGTTTTTCCATCGCCAAAGAAAGACCATAAGCGTCCACCCAGATTGATTTTGAGGCCACCACCCAGATTATTTTCATACTCGCCGTAAAGACTCACCTCAGGAGAAGTGCTTTTATTAAGAAGCCCAAAAGTAGTGTCTTGGGTTGTAACACCTGAGCCACTAAACTCGATAAACTGACTGGATGGATTGAATGAGTGCAATGTCCATTCACCCCCGTATCTTAAATGCGCATTGGTTTTAAGCCTGTATTCCAGATTGGCCTTCCCAATAATATTGGTAATGGAATTGGAT
>JBEDNI010000152.1:0-4990 GCA_041170685.1 Bacteroidota bacterium
CATTACAGCAACAATCGCCTTTTACTGAGTGGTTATGTTCCCAACCTTATTTTCTCCCTTACCCCGCTGATTTACACCTGCGAAATGAAAAACGGCAGGATACAGCACGGAGGAAGGAAAACTTACCCTCTGACCTACACCGGTACCCGACAGGTAGAAACCATTTGTTTCAGCAACACCGGCAGTATACTTTTTAGTGGTGAAGCTTATGGCGGCGACAGTGCCGCAGTATTTGAATTGATTTTACCCGCCACAAAAACAAATCGGTCGCAACCCAAAGGACACGGACTGATTCCTAACCCTGCCAAAGATCGATTGCAACTTCAAAACCAAAACACCAAACCCGGAAGTTACTGCGGTTTTTACAATCCAACGGGTAGATTGATTGACACCATTATTCCGGACAACATAGGTGAAATGAACATTCAGCACCTGCCTGGAGGCATTTATTGGGTTGGATACGAAGACAGCGAGGGCAGAAAAGTATTTGAACGCCTGCTCAAGTATTAATATACGGAATTTTCAACCATTTTCCAAAAAAACCGAACCTAATCCAATTCCTGGTCGAGGATGGCAATCATTACCGCCACCGCTGCGGCTCCCAGGTGTAATTCACGCTTATTTACACTTTCAAACACATCGGTTTCGGAGTGATGCACATCAAAATATCGCTGTGAATCCGGAATAAAACCTACCAGTACCGCACTGGGATTGTTTTTGCGAATAGGCCCAATATCTGCGCCACCGCCACCTTTTTCTATTTCTCCGATTCCGTAGGCATCCAGTAGGGTTTTATATTTCATCACCTTAGGCAAAAAAACGCTGTCTACACCAAAGCCTCTTGGCGTAAACCCGCCCCTGTCACTTTCGAGTGCCGCAATATGTTTTTCATTGGATTTTGCAGCAATGTTTGCATATTCATTAGCGCCCCGAAGTCCATTTTCCTCATTCATCCACCAAACACAGCGAAGGGTATGTCTGGGTTGATAGCCAATGGCTTTTAACAATCGTAAAGCTTCGAAAGCATGCATACAGCCTGCCCCGTCATCATGGGCGCCTTCACCCTGATCCCAGCTATCAAAATGGCCGCCAAACGCGATGATGGACCGGGGATATTTACTTCCGCTGGTTTCGGCTACCACATTGGCAGATGGGGCATCCGGCAAGGTTTGACACCCAAGCTCCATACTGACGCTCAGGTTTGGATCCCGGTGTGATAGTTTATCCAGGAGATTGGCCACGGCCGTTGCCACCGCCATAGCCGGAATCTTTTGCTGTTTTTCATCATAGATCATCACGCCGGTGTGGGCATGCAAATCACATCGGTTGCTCATACTGCGCACAAGCACACCAACAGCGCCATACGCCGCGGCTTTAGAAGCGCCGTTTACCCTTTGTCCTACGCAGGCTCCATAGGCCTTAAAGGTATTTAAATATGTTTCAGGAAAAGGACGGTTCAGCAGTACGACCTTGCCTTTCAGCGCACCGGCTCTTCCCAGGCTGTCCAGTTGTGCATCGCTGTGCACACTTACAAGGCCGGCAGTTAATTTTCCGTTTGTACCTATCGAACCACCCAGTGCCACAGCCGGTATTTTGTGCTTTTTTGCCGGCTTTAACGGTAGTTCCTCAAAGGCTTCGCAATTGTAATCCTGAAGTTTTTCTCCTTTGATGGCAACATTGAAAACAGCGGAAGAGAATGTCAGTGATTCCGTTTTGCTTCGCTCCCATCGAGGCACCATTACTGCTTGCAGGTATACAGTATCAAAACCATAAGATGAAAGCATCTGTTTACCCCATACAACGGCTTTTTCAGCCTGCGGGCTTCCCGAAAGGCGCGATCCAACAGTTTTGCACAACTCTCCCAGACGCACGTATGCATGCCCGTTTTCCAAAGCTTCATTGAAAACTTTTTTAAAGAAAACAGAATCAACCTGTGCCTGAACTGAAGAAGCAACAAGAAGAAAAAACGCCAGTAAAAATCGCATGGTTGCGAAGATAGGGGCGGCGCGCTTTATTTCACCAAAACAACCTTGCGGCTGCTGACTGTTTCGCCACTAATGGCACGCACCACATAGGTTCCGCTGTAAAGTGTCCTTACATCAAACCAGGCTACACTCGAACCGGGTTCAATGGCTGAATGCTGCAGTATTTTACCATTGGAAGCCAACAATTGTAAGTTGATTTTATCGCGGTTTAAACCATCCACCTGCACAGCAATAAATTCATTGCCGGGATTGGGAAACACCGTCCAGTTGCGAATATTGATATCCGTATTCACATGAGCCGTGGAGGGCTTGTATTCGCTTACTGCCTCAGTTATTGAGGTAACTTTTGCATTGGTGTATACGCCATAAAAAGTAGGTCCCACAACATATGGATAGGCCGAATTCCAGTTGGCATCTACCGTTGCGAAATATGCATAAATACCGTTGGGGTATTCAGGTGTTACACAGAATCTGCCATTGCTGGCATCGAGGTAATCCGGACTGGATGGACGCGAAATAAATTCATAATCCTCGCGGAAATAACCCAGCGGATAGGTGGTGCTTATAGTAGGACCTGCAGTTACCGATTGGCCGGTAGCATTGGTATTGCGGACGGTGATATTTCTAAGCTGATAACCTGATTTGATGCGGGTTATACCGCCGGTTCCGTCTGTGTTTTTAAAACCGTATGCACCGTAAATAGGAAAACCATCATAAGCAAACCCGATGAGCGGAGAATGTTTGGTAGAATCAATAACATACAATCCATCGGCATCATATAGGTTGCAAATAGTGGATATAACGGTTTTATCGAGTTTAAATGCTGACGGATTCTGGTGATGGTGGTAATTGCCCATGGCAGGGTGGCCTTTTGAACAGTCAAAGCCTACCCGTTCGGCCAAAATCGCATCACGATTCCAGTCCATAGTTGCACCGGGACCTCCGGGGCACGGCTGATTTCCAGGTCCACCGCAAAGGGCATTGGTAGAAGGATTCCATGCAACACCGTCGCGGTAATCAAACAAAGCCACACCGTTCACAAAAACGCCAATATTACCGCCGGTTGTAGCTTTTAAGTTGCCTGAATTCTTTACAGGGTTTAGGGTAAATTTAAAGATTGCCCCCTGACTGGTAGCCAAGGAAGGATTTCCATCCAGAAACGGACCGGTTACGTATGCCGGAATACCTTTGGTGCGGATATAAACGTTTCCTGAAGAATACAAAACGGTCTGCACATTTACCGAATCATTGTCCTGAATGGGTGTGCTGTTTCCTTTGGCATAATGGCGGCCTTTGGTTCCATCTTTGGTAATGATCCATGAAGTAATAGCAGGATTGGTTTGGGCGGTTGCCGATAGGCACAAAGAGGCAAACCCAAAGAAGATTCCAAGTTTTTTCACCATACGAAGTTAGATGTTAGTCATTATTAAAGGTTTAATTGAGGGGTATTTATTTCATCGGAAAACCAAGCTCAGGTTGAAAAAGAAAGTGTTTATCATTGAGCGTCAGCAAAAAAGCCATTAAATCCACACGTTGAGCGGATGTCAATTTAATTCCTCTTTTAAGTTTCGCATGGGTGCTGTTCCGTTTTACAATACCATGGTCATAATGAGCCAGAACCTCCGACAGATTCTCAAATCGTCCGTCATGTATGTATGGATAGGAATAGGTAATGTTTCTGAGTGTTGGAACCTTAAATCTGAATGAATCATCAGGTTTATGGGTGATGGCATACCTACCGTAATCGCGCAGATTGGCATCTACAGGCAAACCATTATCGACAAATTGAAAATTGGTAAACAAAGGCTCTGTATGGCAGGCATTGCAGTGCTTTCGAAACAAACTATATCCTCTTTTCTCCTGAGGCGAAAAAACAGTCTCATGGCGCATCACGCTGTCGTACCGGGATTGATTGCTGATTAATGTGCTTAAGAATCGCGATATGGATTTCAACATCGTTTCACCCGTAGCTTTTTCATCACCAAATGCTTGCTGAAACAGGGCTGTATATTTTCCTGAGCGGTTAATCCGCATAATCACATCTTGAATAGAGCTGCCCATTTCACCGGGATGACTGATGGGTGATAGTGCCTGCATATCCAGATGGTGAATGGCGCCATCCCACATAAAATGGCTGTGCCAGGCCAGGTTTATCAATGCAGGCGCGTTGCGGGTTCCCACGCTATCATGAATACCATGGCTAAGAGCATGATCCACATGGGCAAAAGCCGTGTACTGAAGGTGGCAAGAAGCACAGGAAATAGTGCTGTCTGCTGATAGTATGGGATCGTAGAAGAGAACGCGCCCCAGAGCGACTCTCTCCTTAAACTGAAGTTCATTGCTGAAATCATAAACCTTTTCCGGCCAGGGCCTTAAGAAATTACCATCCATTACATTTCTATCCCGAAATGCAGACATCAACGCCACTATTAAGATTGGTATCCAGAAGCGTTTCATGGCTGTGCAGTAATATGGTTCGCCCAAATTCTTGAAAGTGCAGCAGCATGACTGCCCGGCGACATCACTTTGTTAATCTTGAGCTGATGCATTGTTTCCAGCAGTGGGCTTATGTCAAATTGAATGTGGCAAATAGCTGCCGGAACTACATTTTTCAATGCCACTGAAATGGCTGTTGAATTGGGAAATTTATATCCACCCAGATGCAGTTCAACCGTTGTCTTTTCATTATTTTCAAGATAAAAACCTTCTATTTTGGTATGAATATACCCACTTTGCCAGGTCCAATACATTCCATTCACAGGATCAAGTGCCCCACCCTTCACTCCTTCCACCTGAACGGAACTGTCAATACCGGCAATAAACTGAATCTCATCAAAATCCTTTGACTGGGTTTTTAACAACACTTTGCTCTTTTCAGAATCAAGAAAATCTATCAGATAGAATCCACCGGAATCCTTCCATACCTCATTTCCGGACTTTAGTAGTCTGATTCCGGATATATACTGTCTTACTTTGGTAAAATAAAAATCGCGTTTATATACCCA
>JBEDNI010000153.1:0-4719 GCA_041170685.1 Bacteroidota bacterium
AGTGTTACAATTCAACTCAGCAAACTGAAGCCGGGTCTGTACTTCTTGAAATCACCGCATGGCGTCAGTGCATTTCAGGTGATTCGCTAAGCAATGCATCCGCATTGCGCATCAAACGCAGGTTGTAGTTTACAAAATTTTCAAGGCCTGAATCGTATTCAGCGTTTCCCAAGCTTTCTCCTTGTATGTCAAGGGCTTTAGGGGTAAACTGACTTTCAAAACTCTTGGCTGAAACAATGCTGTTACAATTCATAAAGTTGATGAGCTTATTGAGCATGTAACCCATCTGAATGGCGGGAATGCGGCCGCCCCTGCCGCTGCTTACCCCGCAAGTGGCAAAAATCTTTCCCTCCCAGCAATCCAAAAAATCTTTTTTGCCAAACTGGTTAATGAGATTAATGATCTCAGGGGTAGGAAACCAATTGTATTCAGGGGATAGTATGAAGATGAGTTTGCTTTTGGATAAGCTCTCATAAACGGCTGAACTGAAAGGGGATAGTTTTTCTGGAGTGAGTGCACCACCATTGCTGAAGGGGATATCGTATTGCTCGAAATTGGGGATTCTGATTTGGTTTGATTCAATGCCCCCGGACTCCAGTATTCGCTGTATGGCAAGACCCACTCGTCGGGTGTTGCTGTGGGTTCTCGACGAACCACAAAGAATTCCAATCATGAATTTACGTTAAATTGATTTGCATATACATACAAATTGAACCCCGGTTTGTTTGCTTCTTCCTGAAGAATCCGTGCCTGTTGTTCTGTATTGAAATCCTGCATTCTGCTTTTAGCAACAATCCTACTAAGTTTTTCAGCCATTAGCAGGTATTTTCTGGGGTTTTGAGAAAAGGATCGATAATGGCTTGAAATGGCTTCGCTCAGCAAGTCAATGCCTTTTCCGGTGGTGGCGATGGTTTCTATTACCTGAGTTTCATGCGTCATGTTTTCACGTGCCCTTTCCCGAAGATGACCGGCAAATCGCGCTGAGCCTTCTCGGTCTGATTTATTGACCACAAATACATCGGCAATTTCCATCACCCCGCTTTTCAGTGTTTGCACCTCATCGCCACTCTCAGGCACGGTAACTACGATGGTGGTATCTGCCACGCCGGCAATCTCCACCTCACTTTGTCCCACGCCAACAGTTTCAACGATAATCCGATCAAATCCGGCGTGTTTGAAAATATCAATGGTTTCCAGAATCCCCGTGGATAAGCCACCCAGACTACCACGGCTACTCAAACTGCGAATAAACAGACCGGGGTGTGTAAATAAACCGGCCATCCGGAGTCGGTCACCCAGCAATGCCCCAAAATTAAACGGGGAAGAGGGGTCTACTGCAATAACCGCCACTTTTAGATTTTGCCCCAGCCAGAATTGGGCCAGTTCATTTACGATGCTGCTTTTTCCTGCGCCGGGTGGACCAGTGATACCTACAACCGGTATGGGATGCAACTGCAGACTTTCAAGCAGTTGGCTGCAGCCGCTGATGTTGTTTTCTACCAGACTGATGGCCCTGGCAATTGCGGCTGTTTCGCCGGATTTTACCTGTTGGGATAACAACTGCCAGTCCATAGGGCGAAGATAACTCAGATTGAGGGTTTAAATGCCTTGCAGGCCTCGAAAATAAAGTTCCATATATCTTCTTTGCCTGTTTTGTCTTCACTGCTGCTGACGATAAAAGGAGGCAGGTTTTCCCAGGTTTTGTGCATCTCATCCCGGATGGCCTGCATGCTTTTTTCAAGTGCTTCTTTGCCCAGTTTATCGGCCTTGGTGCCAATCAAAGCCATGGGAATTCCGGCCTCGCCCATGTCGTTGATAAAGTCCATATCCAGCGCCTGTGGAGGAATACGCAAATCCAGCAACACGAAGAGACACATTAAATTGGGTCTTTCCAGTAGGTAATGCCGGATCATTCGGGCAAATTTTTCACGCTGGGTTTTGCTGACTTTGGCATAGCCGTATCCGGGCAAATCGCATAATTGGAGTTTTTTGTCTATCAAAAACAAATTAAGGGTTTGGGTTTTGCCGGGATTAGACGATATCCGCGCCATGTTTTTTCGACTGCAAAGCATATTGATAAGGCTGCTTTTGCCCACATTGCTTCGTCCTATAAAGGCAAATTCGGGCAAGCCCTTGTGGGGCATGGCATCCTGTCGCTCCCAGCTGCCCAAAAAATCGGCAAGTTTAATTTCTGTCATGTTTTATCTGTGGCGAAGGCCCATAGGGTAATGCTTATATTTGCACCTTTATTTTTCTTCTTGTGCAAGTAAAACCCAATCAGGATTCCGCGCTTTCAAAAAAACAACAAGTTGCTCAAATGTTTGACGACATTTCCGGGCGGTATGATTTTTTAAACAGATTATTGTCGCTGGGTATAGACAGAGGGTGGCGCAAGAAAGTCAGGAAAGCCCTGTCTGCAGAGCATCAAAGCCGTATTTTGGATGTGGCGACAGGTACCGCAGATCTGGCAATTGAGCTGTCAAAAATTCAGGGGGCTGACATAACCGGTATCGATATCAGCGCAGGAATGTTGAAAAAGGGGGACGAGAAAATCGCCCGTGCAGGCCTAAATCATCAAATTCGGCTGCAGCTGGCCGATTCCGAAAATCTGCCTTTCGAAGATGCTCATTTCGATGCGGTAACAGTTGCCTTCGGTGTTCGAAATTTTGAAAATTTACAGTCCGGCATAAAAGAAATGCTGAGGGTTACCCGACCGGGCGGACATTTGTATATCCTGGAGTTCAGCAAGCCCAAAAACCGATTTTTTAGCGGCCTGTACTGGTTTTATTTTAAAAAGGTTTTGCCGGGAGTGGGAAAACTCGTCAGTTCCAGTGTGAATGCATACAGTTATCTGCCCCGCAGCGTAGCTGCATTTCCCGAAGGTTCTGAATTTGCTTCTATAGTGAAAGATTGCGGTGCAAAATCCGTTATCATTAAACCCCTTACCTTTGGTGTGAGTTCGCTGTATATATGCGAAAAGTAATAGTCATAGCCCTTTGCTCCATTTGCCTGATTTTACAGGCGCAAACGGATCCCAACCGGATCTACAGAAAGCATTTTTTCTGGGGTATTGCATTTACAGGAACGTATGCCAAAATGAAAATGAACCTGGATCCTGTATTTTGGCAAAGACAGGATTCAATTGCCGCTATTTTGCCCGGCGGGCAGGCTGGTGGAGGGTTTGGAGGAACCGTAGCTTACCGGTTTGGTAAACATTGGGAGTTGAAAACGCTTACCATGCTGCAGTTACATCAAAGAGACCTACAATATAAATGGCGCAACACACCCGGGCCAGACATTAAGATGGAGACCATCTCTTTTGATTTGCCCGTGACCTTGAAATACAGGAGTAAGCTTCACGGTAATAAAAGATTTTATGTATTGGGTGGAATGCGCTGGAGTCATGATTTTCAGAGCAATGAAGATGTAGTGATTGGTGTAAACAAACCGCTGGTGGCACTCAAGAAGAATACGTTTTACTATGAGTATGGCGCCGGTTGGGAGTTTCAGCTCGATTTTGTGGATTTAAGTGTGGAACTCAAAATGAGTAACGGTCTTAATAATGGTCTGGCGAATCGCGTCCCCAACAGCTATTACAGCGGTTCTATTCAAAGTATTTTCCCACGTTTGTTTAGTCTTTCTCTGATGGCCCAGAACTAATTTTGAAATTTACCCTTCAACATACCGATGCGGCAAGCAAAGCAAGAGCAGGCCTGGTTCAGACAGATCACGGCAGTTTTGAGACTCCTGTTTTTATGCCGGTTGGCACTGCAGGAACCGTAAAATCCTTGCACCGTGATTTTTTACTGGATGACATACAGGCAGGCATTATCCTGGGAAATACCTATCATCTGTACCTAAGACCGGGTCTGGAAGTGTTGCAACAGGCCGGCGGACTCCACGCTTTTAGCAACTGGCCGCGCGCTATCCTCACAGACTCCGGAGGTTACCAGGTGTACAGTCTCAGTGGCACCCGCAAAATGAAAGAAGAGGGTGTTACCTTCCAAAGCCATATTGATGGCAGCCGACATTTGTTCTCCCCGGAGAGGGTCATGGACATTCAGCGCAGCATCGGTGCCGACATTATCATGGCATTTGATGAATGCACGCCCTATCCCTGCGAATATGATTACGCCAAGAAGAGCATGGAAATGACCCACCGCTGGCTGGATCGATGCTTTAATCAGTTTGGACAGACCCGTCCTCTGTATGGGTATGAACAATCCTTGATGCCCATCGTGCAGGGGAGTGTGTATGACGATTTGCGCCGAAAAAGTGCCGAGTATGTGCTGAATCACGATGCGCCGGGTTATGCCATTGGTGGCCTCAGCGTGGGTGAGCCCCATGAAGACATGTATAGGATTACCGGCCTGGTTACCGATATTTTACCGCAAAACAAGGCGCGCTATCTGATGGGAGTTGGCACACCTGAAAATCTACTGGAGGGCATTGAGCGCGGTATAGATATGTTTGACTGTGTAATGCCCACCCGCAATGGACGGAACGGTACGATTTTTACCACGCAGGGAATTATCAATATCAGAAATAAGCGCTGGGCTAATGACTTCGACTCGCTGGATGAGCTCACCCCCGAATATTCAAAGGCATACGTCCGTCACCTTTTCGCTGCAGATGAGATGCTGGGGCCTGTAGTGGCGAGTTTGCAAAACCTCCGGTTTTATCGTTGGCTGATGCTAAATGCCCGAAAACATATTTTAG
>JBEDNI010000154.1:0-5032 GCA_041170685.1 Bacteroidota bacterium
TTCGATTGAAGGGGTATGCATTGACAGCAGAAAGGTACAGCCGGGCTTCCTGTATGCCGCTATGCCAGGAACCATTGCAGACGGGCACGACTTCATAGCCAAAGCCATAGAAAACGGAGCTACAGCCATACTGGCAAAAAGAATTGAAAACCCTCAGCCGGGCATACTTTACATGCTGGTGGAAGATGTGGCTGAATCCATGGGAATTGCCTGTCATCTGTTTTATGGTGAACCCACCCAGAAACTAAAACTGGTAGGCACTACAGGTACCAATGGAAAAACAACTGTAAGCACCCTGTTGTTCGAGCTATTCAGCACCCTGGGGCATCGCTGCGGCCTTATTTCCACCGTAGAAAACAGAATCGGCAGTGAAGTAATACCCAGCACTCACACTACCCCTGATGCCGCCGGACTGAATGGCCTCCTCGCCCGAATGGTGGAAGCCGGCTGCGAGTATTGCTTTATGGAATGCAGCTCACATGCCATTCATCAGCGCAGAATTGCGGGACTTGAATTTACGGGTGGTATTTTTACCAATCTCACCCATGATCACCTGGATTATCACCAAACATTTGACAACTATTTAAAAGCCAAAAAACAGTTTTTTGATTCTCTTCCTTCGACGGCCTGGTCACTGACCAATAAAGATGACCGCAATGGCATGGTGATGTTGCAAAACACCCGATCAGCCCGTTATACCTATGCCATGAAAAGCGGAGCTGATTTCACCGTAAAAATACTGGAAAGCGATTTTCAGGGAATGCAGCTAAGGATAGATGGTAAAGAAGCATGGGTTAATATGGTGGGAAACTTCAATGCCTACAACCTGGCTGCTGTTTATGGTGCGGCATTTCTGCTCACCCAGGGTGAACAAGACATCATATTACCGCTTACCCGCTTAGGCAGGGTCAATGGCAGATTTGAAGCCATCCACGGCACTGAAAGGGTCACTGCCATTGTGGATTATGCCCACACACCGGATGCATTGGAAAATGTGATTAAAACCATCAATGAAATCAGGGGAAATCATGCACAGCTGATTACTGTGGTGGGATGCGGTGGAAACCGCGATGCCGTAAAAAGGCCGGAAATGGGCAGGATTGCCGCAAGACTCAGCAGTAAAGTAATTTTCACCAGTGACAATCCCCGGGATGAAGACCCTGAAATAATCATTCAGGAAATGGAGGCCGGCGTGGAAGGACAGTTCTACAAGAAAACCTTAAAAATAACAGACCGTAAAGAAGCCATCAGGACTGCCGTTATGTTAGCAGCACCCGGAGATGTAATTCTCATTGCAGGTAAAGGTCATGAAACCTATCAGGAAATAAAAGGTGTAAAACACCCCTTTGATGACAAAGCAGTTATACAAGCCCTTTTTAACTCTATCAATCCATAATGCTATATTACTTATTTAAATACCTCGACAGCCAGAATGTAACCGGAGCCGGTGTATTTCAGTACATCTCTTTTAGGGCCAGCATGGCGGGTATACTTAGCCTACTGATAGCCCTACTAATAGGCAAACGAATCATTCGATGGCTGCAAAAACAGCAAATTGGCGAAGAAATACGCAACCTGGGGCTGGAAGGACAACTTCAAAAGAAGGGGACACCCACTATGGGAGGCATCATTATTTTACTGGCTATTATCATTCCGACCCTACTACTGGCGAGACTGGAAAACATCTATGTGATATTGATGCTGGTCAGCACTGTCTGGATGGGTACCATAGGGGCCATTGATGATTACATCAAGGTGTTTAAGAAGAATAAAGAAGGAATGAAAGCCACTACCAAACTGATTGGCCAACTTCTTCTAGGCGTTGTCATTGCCATTGCCATCGATTTTGCCCACAAATCAGCCCATATCCCTCTGGAAACCAACCTCCCCATTACCGGATACAAACTCAATTACTCAGACCTGATTCCGGGTGAAAACAATGCCTGGTTTATTTTCCTGCCTGTTATCGTATTCATATGCATGGCAGTGACGAATGCGGTCAACCTAACTGATGGTATAGATGGCCTCGCTGCAGGCACTACAGCTATTGTGGGCATGGGCCTTGGCGTGCTTGCTTACGCCGCAGGTAACGCAAAAATGGCAGAATATCTCAACATCATTTACGTTCCCCAAAGCGGTGAAGTGGTTGTATTTCTGGCTGCTGTCATTGGTGCATGCCTGGGTTTCCTCTGGTATAACGGATTTCCGGCTCAGGTTTTTATGGGTGATACCGGAAGTCTGGCGCTGGGTGGAGCTATCGCGGCGGTGGCCATCATCATCAAAATGGAACTGCTCATCCCAATACTATGCGGCGTGTTCTTTGCCGAGAGCCTAAGCGTAGTATTACAAGTAAGCTGGTTCAAATACACCAAGAAAAAATACGGTGAAGGTCGCAGAATCTTTCTGATGAGCCCACTGCACCACCACTTTCAAAAACTCAATATTCCGGAAAGCAAAATCACCCTAAGATTCTGGCTTGTTACCATCATTCTGGTTCTCATATCCATCGCATTGCTAAAACTACGTTGAGTAAAAAACTGGTCATATTGGGAGCAGGCGAATCGGGCACAGGAACCGCTGTTTTGGCCAAGGCCAAAGGGTGGGATGTGTTTGTTTCCGATATGGGCAGCATTGATGAAACCTACCGTAGCGAACTCGAAAGAACCGGGGTACGCTGGGAAGAGGGAAAGCACACAGAATCTGAAATATTATCCGCCGACGAAATGGTAAAGAGTCCGGGTATCCCTGACAAAGCTCCCGTGGTGCAGGCTGCCATCCGCAAGGGCATTCCCGTTATTTCAGAAATCGAATTTGCAGGAAGATATACAGATGCTAAAATGGTTTGCATCAGCGGTACAAACGGCAAAACCACCACTACCCTACTCACCTATCACATCCTTAAAAATGCCGGTTTGAATGTGGGCTTGGGAGGTAACATAGGCAAGAGCTTTGCCAGGCAGGTGGCTGAAGAAAACCATGATATCTATGTGCTGGAGGTGAGCAGTTTTCAGCTGGATGGCAATGATAAATTCCGTTCACACATTTCCGTGCTGACCAACATTACCCCTGATCATCTGGACCGCTACAATTATCAGCTTGAATTGTATGCAGCAAGTAAATTCAGACTCAGTCGCAATCAGGATGCAACCGATTACTTCATCTATTGCGCCGATGATGCCATTACCCGACAATATTTTAACATGAAAACCGGAGAAGCTACCAACTTGCCAATTTCTATTACCGGTGAGTATAATCCCGGTGCATACGTAAAAAACAATACTTTATTCATACATAATAACAAACA
This sequence comes from Bacteroidota bacterium, assembly GCA_041170685.1. GTDB lineage: Bacteria > Bacteroidota > Bacteroidia > NS11-12g > UBA955 > RGEC01. The sequence goes on from JBEDNI010000154.1 coordinate 3,305, forward strand.
AACAATGACCATCAATATGGAAGAAATCTCACTGCGTGGTATCCACAACACGTACAACAGCATGGCAGCAGCCGTGGTAGCCAGTCTCCTGGACGTTCGCAAAGAAAGCATCCGCGAAAGTCTCTGTAATTTTCAGAATGCGGAACACCGGCTTGAATTTGTCAGTCAGGTAAACGGGGTGGAATACATCAATGATTCCAAGGCCACCAACGTTAACAGCGCATGGTATGCCCTGGAAAGCATGGAAAAACCTGTGGTATGGATTGCAGGCGGAGTAGACAAAGGCAACAATTACAAAGAGCTGAAAGCGCTGGTAAAAGACAAGGTAAAATACATCATATGCATGGGGCTGGATAATATCAAAATCCACCAGGCGTTTCAGGATGATGTTGACATGATTATCAATACCGGCAGTGCCAAAGAAGCGGTTCATGTTGCAAGCAGACTTGCCAAGAAAGGGGAGTGTGTTTTACTCTCTCCGGCCTGTGCAAGCTTCGACCTGTTCGATAACTACGAAGACCGTGGAAGGCAGTTCAAGGAAGCTGTTAGAAACCTGTAAATCATGAACGCAGAAGGCAGCAAATTCAGTAAGATTTTTCGTGGTGACCCATGGATCTGGGCCATCATCATCATTCTTTCGCTGGTGGGAATACTGGCGGTATACAGCGCTACCGGCGGTCTGGCATTCAGTAAGCAGGGTGGCAATACCGAATTTTATTTCCTTCGCCATACCGGATTTCTGCTCATCGGATTTGGGTTTCTTTACCTATGCCACCTTGTCAACTATCAGTATTTTTCGCGTGTCTCTCAGCTTTTCATCTGGATTTCCATCATATTGCTGGTGGTAACCCTGGCCGTGGGCAGCGAAATTAACAATGCCACCCGGGTGCTTCCCATCCCCGGACTTGGAATCACTTTCCAGACCAGCGACATGGCCAAACTGTTCCTCATCATGTACATTGCCCGGTACTTGAGCAAAAAGCAGGAAGAAATTGACAGCTTTAAGGTATTTCGCAACATTCTGGCCGTCATAATCCTCGTGGTTACGCTCATTGCTCCGGAAAACCTGAGTACCGCATTGCTGGTCTTTGTAACCTGCTGCCTGTTACTATACATCGGAAGAATCAATTTTAAGTACCTGGCCCTGCTGGGTGGAGCCGGTGCTGCAGCCATGGGCCTAATGGTGATTTTTCTTCTGAATATTAACGTAGATAACATGGGGGAAAGCCGCATACCTACCTGGAAGAAGCGGATTGAAACTTTTATGGGAAAAGACAATGGAGAAAGCAATTACCAGCAAATGCAATCCAAAATTGCCGTAGCCACCGGGGGGCTGCTGGGTAAAGGCCCCGGCAACAGCACGCAACGAAACTATCTGCCTCACCCCTACACCCCTACTCCGACTTCATCTATGCCATTATTGTTGAAGAATACGGATTTGTGGGCGGCGCCGGAATGGTGTTGCTGTTTCTGATACTTATATTCCGGTGTATCAAAATAGTGATAGACAGCCCCAAGGCATTTGGTGCATTGCTGGCGCTGGGGCTATGCCTCAGCATGAGTTTTCAGGCCTTTGTCAACATGGGGGTTGCCGTGGGGATATTGCCGGTAACCGGACTCACCATCCCCTTAGTCAGTATGGGAGGAACCAGCCTTGTATTCAACAGTATTGCGTTTGGAGTTATTTTAAGCGTGAGCCGTACCATTCAGGAGGAAAAAGCGGAGAAA
>JBEDNI010000155.1:0-4685 GCA_041170685.1 Bacteroidota bacterium
CTTTTCTATTGGTCTTAATTAATTCGCTTAGCTGCAGCCCAGGCTGTTGCCGCAGTTCAGGCATTTGTAGCATGTGCCGCTGCGCACGGTGATATGACCGCATACGTTGCAGGCGGGGGCATCGCTCTGTACCTCACGCAGGTGGTCCTGCATGTTTTTCACACCTCCGCCGGTTTCCAGCATGGCCGCACTTTCGGTGGACATAGGCTCGGGGGTGAACATGGGCACAAACTCACTCACAACCGGTGCTTCGGCAGCATCGTTGCTGGTGTATGCGCTAGGTTTCACCTGCACCAGGTCTTCGCGGCCCAGGTATTCGTAGCCGAGCAGGCGGAAGATATAGTCTACAATAGAGGTTGAGTTTTTGATGTTGGGGTGACCTTCTACCATGCCGCTGGGTTCGAAGCGGGTGAAAGCAAACTTGTCTACAAACTCTTCCAATGGCACCCCATACTGCAGACCCACGGAGATGGCAATGCTGAAGCAGTTCATCAGTGAGCGGAAGCTGGCGCCTTCCTTGTGCATATCAATAAAGATTTCACCCAAGGTTCCGTCGTCGTAGTCGCCGGTGCGCACGAAGATGGTTTGTCCGCCAACCTTGCCCTTTTGGGTAAAGCCCTTTCGCTTGTTAGGCAGGCGCTTCTTCTCTACGATGTTGGAGAGCTGACGTTTGAACTTGGTATCGGGACTCTCGTTCAGGATGCGCTTAGCGGCTTCCAGTACGATTTCGGGGGTGAGCTCTTCGGCATAGCGGATAACCTTGGTTTCGGCCGCTGGTGCTGCATCTGAAGAGGCTTCTGCTTTTTCTTTGTCTTCGCTTTCGCTGGTTTCAGACTTGTTGCTGAGGGGCTGGCTCAGTTTGCAACCATCACGGTAGAGAGCGTTGGCCTTCAGGCCCAGCTGCCAGCTCAGTTCGTAGCAATCTTTAATGTCTTGCTCGTTGGCTTCGTTAGGCAGGTTGATGGTTTTGCTGATAGCACCTGAGATAAAGGGCTGTGCAGCAGACATCATGCGAATGTGTGCAAACGGGTGGATATAGCGCTGTCCGATGTTTCCGCACTTGTTGGCGCAGTCAAACACATCGTAGTGCTCATCCTTCAGGTGGGGTGCGCCTTCGATGGTCATGGTACCGGTTACGTAATCGTTGCAGGCACGGATTTCATCGCGGGTGAAGCCCAGGGCTTCCAGCATGTTGAAGCGGGGGTTGTCGTACTGTTCGGGGGTGAAACCGATGCGCTGCAGGGTTTCTTCGCCCAGTGAGTATTTGTTGAACACGAACCCAATTTCGAATGCCATGGGAGCTTCTGCTTCCAGTTTGGCCAGATCGGCATCGTTGAAACCTTTGGCTTTCAGGGTTTCGTGATTGATACCGGGAGCACCTACGAAGGTTTGGTAACCTTTGGCGTAGTTTACGATGGCATCCACCTCCTCGGGGCTGTATCCCAGGTTTTTGAGGGCGATCGGAACGGTATTATTCACGATTTTGAAGTAACCGCCGCCGGAGAGTTTTTTGTATTTCACCAGGGCGAAATCGGGCTCGATACCGGTGGTATCGCAATCCATGAGCAGACCGATGGTGCCTGTGGGCGCGATAACGGTGGCCTGCGCATTGCGGAAGCCATATTTTTCACCCCACTGCAGGGCTTTGTCCCAAGCGTTGCAGGCAGATTTCAGCAGGTAATCGGGGCAGAATTTTTCGTCAATGCACACCGGCTTAATACCCAGGTTTTCAAAGGCCAGGGGTGTGTTGTAGGCCGCGTAGCGATGGTTGCGGATAACGCGAAGCATGTGCTTCTTGTTTTTCTCGTACATACGGAAAGGACCTTTCACAGCAGCCATTTCAGCGCTGGTAGCGTAGGAAACGCCTGTGAGGATGGCCGTGATAGCACTACAGATGGCGGTGGCTTCTTTGCTGTCATAAGGAATGCCGGCACACATCAGCATGCTGCCGAGGTTGGCGTAACCCAGACCCAGTGTACGGTAATCGTAGCTAAGCTGTGCCACTTCCTTGCTGGGGAATTGTGCCATGAGCACGGAGATTTCCAGTACGGTAGTCCACAGTCTGGCGGCGTATTCAAACGAATTAACGTTAAACTCGCGGCTGTCTTCATTGAAGAATTTACGCAGGTTAAGTGAAGCCAGGTTGCAGGCGGTGTTGTCCAGGAACATGTATTCGCTGCAGGGGTTACTGGCATTGATGCGGCCACCTTCGGGGCAGGTATGCCATTCGTTGATGGTATCGTCATACTGCACACCGGGATCAGCGCAGGCCCAAGCGGCAGAGCCGATGGCATCCCATACCTGATTTGAGGGCATGGTTTTCATCACCTTTCCGTTGCTGCGGGCGGTGAATTCCCAGTCTTCGTTGTTTTTCAGTTTTTCGAAGAAGCGGTTGGGTATACGGATGGAGTTGTTGCTGTTTTGTCCGGATACCGTAGCATAAGCATCGCCTTCGTAGTCGTTGCTGTAGCCGGCGTCAATCAGGGCAGACACTTTGCGTTCTTCGTCTTTTTTCCACTGAATGAACTCCATGGCTTCGGGGTGGTCAAGGTCCAGACACACCATTTTAGCGGCACGGCGGGTGGTACCACCGCTTTTGATGGCACCTGCGGCGCGGTCACCAATTTTCAGGAAGCTGAGCAAACCGCTGCTGGTACCGCCACCGGAGAGTTTTTCACCGGCACCGCGGATGCGGCTGAAGTTGGTACCCACACCTGAACCGTATTTGAAGATACGGGCTTCACGAACCCACAGATCCATGATACCGCCTTCGTTTACCAAATCATCATCTACAGAAAGGATAAAACAGGCGTGGGGCTGGGGGCGTTCGTATGCCGAGGTGCTCTTCATGAGCTTTTCGGTTTCAGGATCTACATAGTAGTGGCCCTGGGGCTTACCGGCAATAGCGTAGCTGCTGTACAGGCCGGTGTTGAACCACTGGGGGCTGTTGGGTGCGGATTCCTGGTTGAGCATAGAATACACCAGCTCTTCGTAGAAAACCTGTGCGTCGGAGGTAGAGGCAAAATAGTTGTATTTTTCACCCCACTGTCTCCAGCAGTTGGCCAGGCGGTGCACCACCTGCTTCACGCTGGTTTCGCTGCCCAGGCTACCATCGGGCTGTGGTACGCCAGCTTTGCGGAAATATTTTTGCGCAAGAATATCCGTTGCTACTTGGCTCCACCCCGCCGGAACTTCTACGTTTTTTAATTCGAATACCACACTTCCATCGGGCTTTTTAATGACCGAGGTGCGGTGGTCGTAGGTGAACTGGTCGAAGGGGCTTACACCCTCAACGGTGTTTTGCCTCCTGAATTCGAGGCCTTTGGTGTTTACGGTAGTTTCTTGCGTCATATTTTTGTGTTTAGAGGGGGTTGTGATTACCGACGTGTTGTTTAAAACGGTCGGGAGTTCAAATGTATTTTAAGTGCGAGGGCATTTCCGAATTGGCTTTTCCACAGGTTTGGCCGAAAGCCATAATTTATGTGGGCTTGAGCGTGTTGAAAAAGCCTGTATGCCTTTTGGGTGTTGGTTTTTGGCTTGTGACAATTTCTTAAACCCTTATGGGATAAAGGTTAATAAATAAAACCATAAAACGGTTGTTTAACACACTCCTAAGATAACACAAAAATGTTGAATAAAAAAGTAAAACATGACGAAATTCACTTTTGCGGGTTGAAATCATCGGTTGTCATATTTTCTGTGTTTCTTTGCAATACGTGGGAAAGATACATACCTGGCTAAGAGAGCAGCGGTCAGCGGGCAAGAAGTCGCTGGTAGTTTTGTTTGATCCGGATGACGACGCATCCCTGCGTGACACTGTCGCTCAGCATGCCTTGCGGCAGGGCGTGGGTATGTTTCTGGTGGGTGGTAGTTTACTCACCGAGGGCAATACTTATCGATGTGTAGAAGAATTGAAGCATCGGGGAGCCGAAAAGGTGGTGTTGTTTCCCGGCAATGAAATTCAGGTGGTTTCCAATGCCGATGCTATTTTGTTCATGTCTTTAATATCCGGCCGCAATCCTGAATATTTGATATCCAAACAGGTAGCGGCAGCGCCATTTGTGCGTCGCAGCGGACTGGAGGTCATTCCAACGGGTTACCTGCTGGTGGAAGGTGGTAAAATGACGGCAGCACATTATATCAGCCAAACCATGCCTATACCGTCGGACAAGCCGGAAATTGCTGCTACCACCGTATTGGCGGGTGCGATGCTGGGCATGCAGGTAATGTACTTGGATGCAGGCAGTGGCGCCTCAAAGCGAATATCCCCCGAAATGATAGTTGCGGTTAGGCAGGTATTTGAAGGAATACTATTTGTGGGCGGTGGCATTCGGGATGCTGCGGCAGCGGAAGCTGCGTGGAATGCCGGTGCGGATATTGTGGTGGTGGGTAATGCAGCCTTTGAAAACCCTGAAAATCTCAGGGAAATAGGAGGAGTGTTGAATAAAATAAACAGCCTTCAGGTTTCAGTGTCTTAAAAAATTGTCACATAGTTATATGTTTTTATATCCATTCAAAACCATTTGGCTGAAAACGGACGTCAAGCGTGCTGTGTTATCGGATTTGATCCTTCAGCAGACGTATTTGAGTGATGCGGATTACCGTAAAAAAGATGAGCTCACCAAATTCTTTTACGGGTTGGTGAATGAAAATGAATTTGTGCTTGAAAATATTAAAAACACACG